>JABLYA010000005.1 GCA_013177855.1 Ignavibacteria bacterium | reverse complement strand
ATGAAATTGTTATAATTTTTCATATTAATTATATATTAAAAAATAAATTAATTTTTCATCAAGTCAAAAATTCCTTAAATATTTCCTCTCTTGGTGGTAACAACTGTGTATCTATGTGATATAACAAGTCTATTAAATATTCATATTCATAAATATTCTTCACCTTAGGAAAATCTATATAAAATTTGTCCTCTATCGTTATTCTAAATTTGTTATTAGGATTAAACCAATATACAAGTTCATAATTATTATCTTTTATCATTAATGATAAAAGTACAGCAACACCATCTTCAATTTTACCGATATAATCTATTAAACTAACTGAAATCATTTTAGAGTAAATGTTTTTAATATATATATTATAAAAATAGTAATCACACATGGCAAAAGTTGATAATTTTTCGGACTTAACAATAAGATGGCAAGGTCATCCAAAATATCGTAGCAATAAGATTATTGAAGATCAGATATTAGAAGTTATTGTTCAAAAATTAGAAATGCTTTTATTTACATCAGAGAATGAAGTTTATGGTCAAGATTCTGTTGGTTTTGGTATAGGACTTGAAAAATACTTGTGGGAAACAAGAATATCAAATAGTATAATTGAAAACAAAATTAGAAAAGCTATAACAAACTGGATACCAGAATTAGACATTATGAGTTATGACTTAGTACTAAAAATATTTGAAGGTACAGTTAGAGATATTATGGAATTAAATTTCACGATTAAAGGTTATAATGTAACCTTTATTTTTGATTAAAATTATAATTAATTTGTAATTTCAAATTTCAATAGACCACACTAGCAAATATTTTATTATAAGTTTTATTTAGTTTATTTAAAATCATAAATTTAACTATATCTTGTTTATAATCCCAATCATCTTCATATACATGGATTAATTGTATTCCTTTTTCCATACATTTTTCGGTTTTATTATAATGATAATATTTATCTTTAAAAGATATAAAAATAGTTTTTTGTTATAAAGTCATTTATATATAATATTCATGTGAGTATTTTATAAAAAAAATAAATTTTATGGTTAAAAATAAGAAAGAAGATAGTTTAGTAATTAACACAAAACTTGTTGAAGAAATAATGCAACGTGAAAATCTCGGTCAGAAAATAAAAAAACATGAAAAACTTTGGTTAACAAATATGAAGGGAGTCAGACGTGCAAATATTACATTTAGTATGACTAAGGAAGAATTACAAGAATATTTCAAATGTAAAATGTCTTGTCATTATTTTGCACAAAAATATTGTCAAATTAAAAGAGAAGATGGTAGCATAGGACCAATGAAATTAAGAGATTATCAAAAGGATATTATTGATTTGTATACAAAAAATAGATTTTCTATTTTAATGGCATCCAGACAAACTGGTAAAGCACAAGATTTAGACAGTTTTGTGTGGGATAATAACGGTAAAAAAAGATTTGGTGATTTAAAATTAAATGATGAAATATACGGTGATGATGGTGAATTAACCACTGTTATAGGAATATATCCACAAGGCGAAAAAGATATTTATGAAATAGAATTTTCTGATGGATTGAAAGTTAGATGTTGTAATGAACATTTGTGGGAAGTAGAAAAATATGGTAAAAATAAAGTTGTAACATTATCAGATATAATGAAAAAATATTTAACAAAGAGAGGTGATTCAATATATTATGTTAAAGTTGCACAACCTGTTAATTATACAGAAAAACAATTATCTATATCACCATATTTTTTGGGGTTGATATTAGGTAATGGTTCAACAAGAAATGATATATTAAATATATCAACAAAAGATCAACAAATAATAGATTATCTGTATACACTTGAAGATGATGATATTTATATTAAAAAATTGTACAATACATGTAATTATTCTATTATAAAAAAAGATAAAACAAAAAGACACAAAATTATACAAAAACTTAATAATCTAGATTTAATGGAAAAATCATTGGAAAAATCATCATATGATAAATTTATTCCAAAAATATATTTATATGGTAGTATAAATCAGCGAATAGAATTATTACAAGGATTAATGGATACCAATGGTTTTGTTTATAAAAATCAAGTATCATTTTCAACATCATCAAAACAATTGGTTGAGGATTTCAGAGAATTATGTCATTCGTTGGGTATAAGAACAAATATTAGGGAAAAAGAAACTACCTATACATATAAAGGTGAAAAACGAATAGGTAAAAAGGCATACATAATTAGATTACTATTAAAAAATGACTATCCTTATCCTATTTTTAAGTTAGAAAGAAAACAAAGTCAAATAAAAAATAAACGATTTGATTGGGGTCAAAAAAGAGGTATAGTAAATATCAAATATATTGGTAAAAAAGAAGCACAATGTATTGAAGTAAATAATAAATCCCATTTATATTTAACAGATAATTATATTCCAACTCATAATACAGTTTCCGCAGCAATCGTTATTCTTTGGTATTGTTTATTTAATAACGATAAGGGTGTTATGATTGTTGCTAATAAAGGCAAAACTGTTATTGAAATTATCAGAAAAATTAAAGATATTTATAAATTATTACCATTCTTTTTAAAGAAAGGTGTACTTAATTGGAACGAAAAATCAATTTCTTTTGAAAATGGTTGCCGTATTCAAACAGAAAATAGAACAAAAGAACCTTCAATCGGTTTTACTATTGATTTTCTTTACCTTGATGAATTTGCCAAAGTGCCATCAAACATAATTGAATCATATTATGGTTCTGTCGTACCAACAGTATCATCAATTAATAATTCGAAAATTATAATTACATCAACACCAGAAGGATTTAACCTTTTTCATAAGTTATTAACTGATGCTGAGAGAGATATAGATGATCCACTTAAAAATATGTACAAACCTATGCGTGTATATTGGCACCAAGTAGAAGGTAGAATGGATTCAAAAATATTACCGTTGGGTTATAAGTTAAAAGAATACAAAATTACAAGGGAATTTATAATAGAAGAATTAAAAAAAATGAATTATTCATTATATGATAAATTTGAAGATGGTAAACATTGGATATATATCAAATATGATGCAGATGATGAAAAAACAACCACAAATAATATTAGATGTATTCGTTTAGATATCGGTGGTCATTTAATTCCATTATCAGAAATATGTGTTATTACATCTTGGAAAGAAGAAGAAACAAAACTTATTGGTGGCGAACATTTATTTAATCAAGAGTATGATTTACAATTTGTTACTGGAGATAAATTACTTTTTGATTCTGAAACAATGAATAAATTTAAAAAAGATTCGGATGAATTTTCATATATACCTTTCTCAAAATTAGATAGTACTTTAACATTACCATACACACAATTAAAATGGATTAAAAATAGACCAGATTTATTCAATATTACAAAGATGAAAGATTATTATATTTGTGCTTCTATTGATTTAGGCGAAGGACTCGGTCAAGATTATTCTGTTCTAAATATATTTAGACTATTACCAAAATCTAAAGAATTAATAGAAAAAACACATGTAAATTTGGCAAATGTTTTTGAATATTTTTATTTGGAACAAATTGGTATGTTTAGAGTTAATAACTGGTCATTATCTGAGTTTGCTGAATTATTCTATATGGTTATGTTTGAATTATTTGATCCTGAAAAATGTAAAGTTGTTCTTGAATATAATACATATGGTGCAACATTCTTATCAGAACTACCAAAAATATTTGAAGGTAAACATAATTATTCAAGTGGTATCTTTTTGAGATATAAACATAAAAAGGAAGATACTCAAATGAAAATCGGAATAAAAATTACTGGTGGTGAACATGAAGCAGCTAAAAAGATATTAGTTAAGGAATTACAAAGTGCAGTTAAGAAAAATTTAATTAAATTACATAATGATATCAATATAAATGAAATAACTGTATTTACCAAAAGAGAAACTCCATCTGGTAATTTTACTTATCAATGTGAAAGTGGTCATGATGATACAGTTATGTCACTTGTTACTTTATCATCAGTATTTTCACATGTACAATATAAGAATATGATAGAAAATATGATGGAAAATGCAATAACAAAAGAAGAGAAAGATTATATTGAAAAATACGCATACAAAAAGGACACAGATAAAGTAAATTACGATGCTACAAAGAATGCTTATAATAAAGTGTATAAGAATAATTTTAATAATCAAAATTTTATACCTTTTAAATCGAGTCCTTGGAGTAAATAACAAATTTTATTTTTAATATATAATAAAAAATAAAAAATATTATTATGAAATACAAAAATTTATATTCATACAGTGAATTCTTAACAGAAAGGAATCAATTGAATGAAGGTTTTTTTTCCTGGTTAAAAGGATTATTCAAAGATTTACAAAACTATGCAAAAAAAGTAAAAGAATCTGGCGAAATAGATAAGAAAATTGAAGTATGGAAAAAAGAATTTGATAAAATTATAATTGATAAAGCAAAAGATATTAATCCTAATTTCAAACCAGAAGATTTTGAAAAAGATGCTAAACAACAAGGTGGACAACAACAACAAGGTGGACAACAACAAAATAAATCTGAAAGTTTCAGATTTAAAAAAGATAATATAAGTTTAATAAAAGAAGCCGAAGAAATTAAAACTGATATTCCAGATATGCCAGATTTTATTAAAAATTTGGGAAAAGAAAAAAGCACTGGTAATCCAATAGATGATGCTATTAATCAATTTTTAAATAATAAAAAAATGGAATTATTACCATATATTAATAGTGATATAAAGGCTACAAGATTATATACGTACGCTAAATTAGCAGAATTACAATCTGATATTTTACAGAAAAAAATAAAATTATATAAAGCTACAAAAGGTTATGAAAAACAAGCTAAAGAAGCAGAACAAAAACTTACAACAATACAAAATGATTCTAAAAAAATACAAGATGGTTTAAAAGAAGCTGTTAATGATACATCAAAAGAATTTAAAGAAGGTGAAGAAGTAATTTATAAAAGAGATAAATGGGACAAAAATGCAGAAGAAATGTGGAATAAATTATCAGATGAAGATAAGAAAAATCCTGATAAATTAAAAGATATGTTAAATAAAGAATATATTGGTAAAAAAACAATTGTAAAAATTAATGGTGATAAAATAGATTTTGGTGATTTTTCAAAAAATAAAGATGAAATTTTAATTAAAATAGGCAATAATGTAGAAGGAAAAAATGAATTAGTAAATACTTTAAAAGATTTAAAAAGTAAAAATCCAGATTCAATTAAAAAAATAAATGATATAGCCAATCTTTATAAAGAACCTGATAAAAATAAAGATAAAATAGCTCAAATTCAAAAACAATTAAATATTTAAAGAATAAAACCCTGACAATGTTAAAAAGTCAGGGTTTCTTTTTAAACTTTTATCTTTTTAATTAATATAAAAAATTAAAATAAAATGTAAAATGACAAAAAAGATTCAAATCAATTCGATATCATATAAAATGACACTTGAATCTTTAAACATTCTTATTGAGAAAATTAAAGATTTGACAAAACTAAATAATGAAGTGTTAATAAATATTTCTAATAATGAAATGTTATTATTTTCTGTTGTTGGAAAAAATCTAAATAATGTACATGCTTTTAAATCACACATAATTAATCTTAAAGATTTATTTTCTGTTAATAAAAATCACCTTGATGGTGATTTATTATACATTATATCTGATGGTAAGAAATTTGTTACATCAATGACAGTTTTCTACAAATATATGAAAACACAAAAGATAGAAGATGATTTAGAATTTAAATTATTCTTTAATGAAGAATTTTGTGAAAAACTTCTAATAAAGAATTCAAAATCTAAAGAAGAAATACCAGGTGGTAAGCCAAATAATCATACACATAGACTTACTACAGAAAATATATTAGAAGTAATGAATACAGATAATGCTGAGTATTCTTTTGATTTAACCAAAGAAGATTTCAATTATATAAAATCTAAAACAGTTATAGAAAAAGAAAATGATATTCTTTATCTGAATATAAATAATAATAAACTTTCCATTGGTGAAAATAGATGGGATCATAATATTTGTGATATAGAGCATGATGATACAACAATCACATTTCCAAAGAAATATTTTAAATGTATTAATTATGATAAAGATGATAAAATGACTATTTATGTTAATGATACGATGTTACTTATTATAGGTCAAAATACAAATTTATTAATAACAACTGAATTAACTGTATGATAAAAATTGATGGTAAATTGTGGCATGGTTAATATGATGTAATTATGACAAATAATGTACAGAAGAAATTAATAAATAAGTTATTGAAAGCATCCTCTGAGATACATAAAAAATCTCTAAGTTCTGGAAGTTTTATTATTACAAGTCCACAAGTGGCGGAAATGTTAAATAATGTTTTAGAACAATTAGAAAAAAGAAAAATGAGAGAGAAAAAAATAAAACGAATAATACTATATGAAAACATTGATAATAGTGATATTGATTCTACTTAGTAATTTATCATATTCACAAAAAGTATATACAAATAAGTTTAAAACACTTGGAAAAGAAAAAATAACTTTTTCAGAATTTTATAAGATGACTGAAGTTAATCAACCAGAAGTTGCTAAATATCTTGTACCAAGACTAAAACGTAAAGAACCTAATGACTTACTGTTACACACAACAGTAGGTTACTTTGCTTTTGCTGGTATTCTAACTCTTAATCATTTTTCTGAAGAATGTAATTATAAAGGAGAAAACAACAATAATAAAGCATATATCGCTCTATTGAGCGGATTAACAATAACATATATAATTGTTATTAGCATTAATTAATTTTCATTTACAAATTTAATATATAATAATGTTTGGTAAAGAAAAAAAATAAAAACAAAGTATTAGTAAGGGTTTGTATTGGTTGTATATTACCTCACAACGCCAAACTTATAGGTGATGGTGAATACCAGTATATGAATCCAACAAAAGGTAAAGTAACTGAGCATTATTATGATTACGAGATTTATGAAGATGATTTAGAAATCTTCTTAAAGGTAAATTCAACATTATTAATAAAATATCAATTATTAGATGTTGAAAAAGAAGTAGAAAAAGAAAACAAAAAACCCTACAGTAACTAGTTGGATAAAAAAATAATAAGTTAAATGAAAATTGCAGCAATTGGTGATGTACACGGAAGAAAGATTTGGAGAGAGATAGCAGAAGATGCCATTAAAAAAGTTGATAAGATTGTCTTTCTAGGTGATTATGTTGATCCTTATCCTATAGACGAAAAATACGAAAGATTTAATAAAATTAAAACTTGGAATTCATTTGTAAATGAAAAAAATTACATACAAGGCGAAGAAAGTTTAAGTGATGAAGAATATATCAAAAAAAGGTATGGTCTTACAACAGACTGGGAATCAGGTGATGAAAATCTTAGTGATGAAGAATACTATAACAAATACTACAAAAAGAATAAAAAAATAAATAAACCTGAGAAAGAAAAGAAAGCATTGGATACCGATAATGAAGATTTAACAACAATAAGGAATGAAGATGGTGATGAATTATTGAATGATGAAGAATATCTTTTAAAATACTACGGTGATTTACTTGATAAGAAAAAAGTTAAATATATTTATCCTCCATTTAAACAAACAATAGCAGTTTTAGAAGAAATAATTGACTTTAAACAAAAAAATATGGATAAAGTCATTTTAATTATTGGAAACCATGATGCACACTATTTATATGATGAAATATATTATTGTTCAAGATATGATAATAAAAATAGTCATAAATATAAAGAATTATACAGAAAACATAAAGATTTATTCCAATACTGTTATCAATATAAAAATACACTATTTACACATGCTGGTATAACAAATGGTTGGGTCGATTTCTTTAATGCTACATTGTTATCATTTGGTTTAAAAGATGATTTTTCCAATATTGGAGAAGTTATTAACAAAATTGGTGAACACAAACTATCAAATATAATAATAAACGTAGCAAGTAAAGCAAGAGGTGGTACATCATTGTATGGTGGTCCAACTTGGGCTCATTTAACTGAAACAGAAAAAGACTATTTGAAAGGTTTCCACCAATATGTTGGTCATACGATGGTTAACCATATTTATACTGAAAAAAATGCAAGAATACCAGGTTCTATAACATATTGTGATGTCCTTGAAAATCCTAGTCCAAATATAAGATATAATTATCATATAGTCAGTACATAATTTTTTTTATCTATAAATTTAGTAATTTTGTATATTAAAATATAATAATATGGAAATTTTTAAACCATCAATAAGATCATTAATAAATACCACATTTAAAAAGTGGAACATTCGATTAAGTATCAACGAAATATACGAAAAGTATAGTGAGCCACAGAGATTCTATCATACAATTGAAAATCACATAGCCCCAATGCTTGAAAATATCGTTAAATTCAGCAAAGAAATGAAAATGGATAATGATATGCTTGAAACTCTGATAGTTACAGCAATATTCCACGATATTGTTTATAATCCAAAATCAAAAACTAATGAAAAAGATTCAGCAAATTTTTTACTTTCAGTTGTTTATGAAGTAAATGATAAAGTACAAACTGTTGTAGATACTATTCATATGACTAAAACTCATAATTTTTCAAATAAAATAGAAGAATTGTTTTGTGTTTTTGATCTTGATATACTTACAAAGAGTTTACCTGAATTATTAAAATGGGAAGAACTCATTTATAAAGAATTTGAATGGGTTAATTGGAAAGATTACAAACGTGAAAGAATTGAATTAATTAAGAAAATTATTGAAAAAAGAACAGAATTACCAATACAGGTTAATTATACAGGTTTACAAGATCTAATTTATATTATTGAGAACAAACAACCTAATATTGCAATTTATGCTGGTTCTTTCAATCCTTTTCATTTAGGACATATGAATATTTTAAAAAAAGCTGAAAATATATTTGATAAAGTAATAATTGCTAAAGGTAGAAATGATAGTAAAGAAATAAATGAAATAATCTTTGAAGGAGAATTCAAAAAGTTACAGAACTTATTTCCTACAAAAGAAATTTTAACTTATAGAGGTCTTTTAACAAACCTACTCAAAGAACAAGAGGGAAGAATAACTCTTATTAGAGGTCTTAGAAATGGTTTTGACCTTGAAGCAGAAAATACTCTAATGTGCTATATGAAAGATTTGTACCCTGAGTTAAAAGTTATTTATATACCTTGTGATAGAGAATTTAAACATATATCTTCATCTGCTATCAGAAGTCTTGAAAAATATGGCGATGATATAATTAGAAAATACTTACCGTAACAGTGTTTGATAAAAAAAAGAAAAACCTTCTCAATGAGAAGGTTTTTATTCACCCCTCCGAATGAGGAGCCGACTCTAAGGGATTTTTAAGAGTCTTTCTTACATCAGCGTTTCACCCATTTGAAAAAGTGAGGTCGTAGTTGGATTCGAACCAACGGTTTTACGGTTTTGCAGACCGTTCCTTTTGACCACTCAGGCATACGACCAATTATAGATTCTTTAAAATGAAAGGTTTTCATTTAACAACCTGTCGGCAAATTTTACAACTAACCAATTAAGGATAGCGTTCATTACACCGTTTCCACCATTGACATAGTCAGGCTATCATGCCACTTTCAATTCAAAGAACCTATATACAAATATATAATCTTTTTATAAATTAAAAAAATTATTTTAATATTTTTTTGCAATTCGATTTTTAATTCTTGTCTTTTTGATTTTTTAAGACATCTGTTAACATCTCTTGCTTGTTGCTTTGCTTTTGAAACCAGTACGCTCGCTGGTATTTGACATCCACGAAACTTTTGCTTCCAACAAACTTCAAAACCATTTTGTTACCTTGACAGGACTCGAACCTGCGACCTTCCTACACGGACGCTCTACCAACTGAGCTACAAGGTTTCCAAAAAACTCGTTTACAGAACAACATTTAGAATTATCTGCAGATTCATTCCGTAATGTTGGTTGCAACAATTCTGTAAGGAGTTGTTTTGCAGTGCGTAAGGGACTTGAACCATCGACCTCCTGCGTGACAGGCAGGCATTCTAACCAGCTGAACTAACGCACTATCCTGCGGTGTATACTGGAATCGAACCCGTGAGCTCCTGAGTGACAGTCAGGAATGATAACCACTTCACTAACACACCTTTTGCGGTCCTAGAGGATTAGAACCATCGTTTTATGGCGTTAAAAGTTGTACCGATAACTGGATTCGAACCAGTGCGTACCCGTAAAGAGTAACATCCTTATGAGGAATGTGCAATCGACCACTCTGCCATATCGGTTTAAAACCCACAATTTTGGTTTTGCAGACCAAACACCTTATCATCAGCATTCTGGACGTATCGCTCTCCAAGTAGGGATTGAACCTACGACCCTCTGCGCTTAACAGGCAGACGCTCTACCACTGAGCTACCGAAGAATAATGTGCGGGCATGGTAGGACTCGAACCTACAACCTTCTGATTAACAGTCAGATGCTCTACGCTATTGAGCTACACACCCATTTTATTTAAAGAACTTGCGGGAGAGGAAGGATTCGAAAATTATCTTACTCTCTGTTGTTCTCTTACCAAATAAGAGAAGAAGATTTCTAGAGAGATGGTGGAGTGTAGATAAGAAATATAACACTCGCATCACAGGATTGAAAGTCCTGTATCCTCACCAATTTAGACGAACCGACCAGTTGTAGGCTTGGGGGGAGGGGGGAATTCAACCACCTCACTCAAATTACTCCCTACGAGTTAAGATTGTAAGTCCCGTAGTGTACCAGTTTCATTTTGAATGTATTACATTCAAGCCTATTGTGCCAGCCGAGGGATTCGAACCCCCTACTGCTAAGTCCAACTACGACAATTTGTTAAAGTAGACCTGTTTTACAGACAGGTGCCGTTAGACTGGCATATCGTTGTGAGGGAGGGATTCGAACCCCCGAACCCAAAAGGGACCTGATTTACAGTCAGGCGCGTTTAGCCACTTCGCTACCTCACAATTTAGTGGGCAGGGAGGGATTCGAACCCCGAACTCCGAAGAGAGCGGTTTTACAGACCGACTGCTTTGAGCCACTTGCATACCTACCCAAGTTTGTACTGTGTACGGGATTCGAACCCGTGAGGAAGTTTTACCCTCCTACCTGCTTGAAAGGCAGGTCACCTAAGCCATTCGTGCAACACAGCATAATTTTAAGTATTTTAAAGAACGTTTTTTTTCCATTTTTAATTTGTATTACAAAATTAATACAAAGTTTTGAAATAAAAAATTATTTTTTAAAATTCTTTTCCACTTCGTCTGGGACACGGTCAGCACATATGAACCAACGACACTGACTATTTCAACTGGGTTCTACGTGCCCAAAACATTTTGGATTATTAGCCATTCTAAAAAGGATTCGAACCTTTTCGCTGCCGCCCTATTGTCACCCATACGGGTTATCGTCAGGCAGAGTGCCCATTACACTATGAATGTCTGGTGTTTGCAACCACCGAGGTATTAGAGTTAATTACTCTCTAAACTTTGTAGCGGGAGCAGGATTCGAACCTGCGACCTTGTGGTTATGAGCCACACGAGCTGACCACTACTCCATCCCGCAATGTAGTTCTGTAAGTGGGATTCGAACCCACGACCTCCCTGCTCCACGCAGGACATTCTATCCGTCAAACTCCTACAGAAATCACCTCAACTGATCAGGAAGAGGCTGGCTACTCGCATGTTGCCAACTGATCAGGTTGGCTCACTTTCGCACACTTTAATTTGGTCTGTTTAAGTATTTAAAGAACCTGTGATTGAAGAAGGACTTTCACCTCCTAATGACTGACATAAATATTCAGTTCATGTTTTAATGTGATAAACTATTCAATCAAATCTTTTACAAAATTACAACAATTTTCCGAAATAAAAAAAAATAATTTTGAAAATTTTTGTAATGTACTCGGGATGGGAGTCGAACCCACACGGGCATTACTGCCCACTGGATTTTCTTACTACTATAGTTTTCACTACCAGGATATCCTGTTTGTAGTCTGGACTTTACCTTCAACATATCTTACGACTTAGTTGCCTGCCATCAAGTCTCTACACCTTCCTGTTTTCAGGCTTGGCTCGGTATTGCCATTTTACAGGTTTCACCGAATTTGACAGGTTCTACATTCTAAATTTCTTCAGAAGCACTCAAATTTTTATTTAAGTCCAGCGCGTCTACCAGTTCCGCCACCCAAGCATTTCAATAAATAAAAGAACTTTATTGTTTCAATTTGATATTACAAAGATAATATGTTTTATTTTAGTTCATAGTGCCTTATTCCTATAATATCCTACTATGATTCGTGGTTCTTGCCACTACTAAGAACGTTTCTCATTTGTTTTACAAAGATAATTCATTTTTTTTTGAAATAAAAAAATTATTTTGTAATTACATAAAAATTTCTGAACTTTGTATTAAAACACGAATGTCAAAGAACTTTGTAGTCCTGGACGGATTTGAACCGACACCTTTACAAGGTTTGAGCTTGTTGCCTCTACCGTTGGGCTACAGGACCGTTTAGATATAGTTTCTACCCAGTCTGCGATGGATAACTTTTTCATGTTACAGTCTCTTACTTATTTAAGGTAAGTGAGTTTATTACTCTACACCGACATCTGGTCTCTTATTCAGTAATGCAAACCTTTACATCACATTCTATATCATCATTTAATGAACTTGTTGTTCTACAAGGATTCGAACCTTGACTCTATCCTCCAAAGGGATATGTGCTACCGTTACACCATAGAACAATAAAACTCCGATTCTCAAAGCGTCCTAAGAGCGATACTTGTTAGTTCAAGTCAACCTTTGCACATCTAATCATATAGAAAAGAGAGGTGTTTCTCAAACAATTTGATTTTTTTATCAAAAATATCTTTTCTCATATTAATTGATAAAAACCAAATTATGATACTTGGTGATAAGTATATATCAAATATTTCAAAAATTCAAAGAACATTTTTGTACCTTCGGTGGGACTCGAATCCACACGCCTTTCGGCACTGGTTTCTAAGACCAACCTGTCTACCAATTCCAGCACGAAGGCATTTTTTCAACATTTAAAAGAACATTAAACAAAAAAGCCAGTCATTTGTTTGACTGGCTTTTAAGTATTCTTATCTAATAATTAAATTATTTCATATTAGACATAGGAAAGCCAGTCTCACTTTTTAGTAAGCTACATAACTGTTGGAGTTGATATGTCATTCCTATTGTCATCGAATTTAGTATTAATTTAATTTTACTTATATATTAACTCAAAAAAGTCAATTTTTTCCATTTTTAATTATTAGTACAAAATTAGGATAAAGTTTTAAAAATAAAAAATTATTTTTTCATAAATTTTAATTTTAGTTTCGCTTTATCATATTTTGCAAGTGTTTTCTGATATTCATCTTCAAAACGCAAAGAAGAAGTATCTGAGTATCAAAAACATTTAGAATATGTTGAATTTCTCAGAAAAAGAATGTTATCTGACAATTTTAAGATTTTGCCATAATTTCCATTATTTATATTTTGGAAATTACTATCGTGAATTTCTTTAACGCCACCACCTGATTTAAGTTCAGGAACTTTTACAAAATTAATATATTTTTGTGAAATAAAAAATTTTTATTTCTTTTTCAAATATATTTTCTGTGATTGATTGTCTTTTCTACCCCATTCATAACCTTCATTCCACCATTTTATCATTTGTTCTTTGTCAAACATTAATGAATTATCGGTTAATTTATATGGAGTATATCTAATTCTTAATTTAACATCTTTGATACCAGCATTTAATTGAGCAATTAATACATTTGATTGTGAAATATGTTCTTGCATTATATCTATTGTTCTCATAAGGACATCAAACATATTATTTGCTTCCCATTTACTTGTATCGATTTGTTCTGGTCTAAGAACAATAACATCAATTTCATCAGCACCGCAATCAATTGCTTTTTGAATTGGTACATGCATTAGAACACCACCATCTAAATATCTTGAATTGTATATATCAACAAAATCCATTGCTAATGGTACTGATGTTGATGCCCAAGTAAAATTAACATAATCTTCATATGTACTTGTTTGATTATAAGCATAATCTACTGTACCATGTGTATAATTAGCAGCACAAGCATAAACATCTTTTTTCATTTTTCTTACATTATAAAAATCTTGTACTGTATACATTTGTTTAATAATTTTTATAAGACCACCAGATTCACCTAATGATGTTTTACCTTTTATAATTCGCCAAGCTGCATTAAACATATTAATTTTTCCTTTTTTAGTAAAAGGATCAACTGTAAAAATGTTTTTATTACTTACACTAGTGTAAGCTTCTTTTAATCTATTCATTTCTTTTAAAGGTGTTAAAGTTATAAGTAAAGAGCCTGTTGATGTACCAACATAAATATCCCAATCATATCCACGTTCTTCTATCATTTGTTGAATTAAACCTCCAGCCCAGGCACCTTTTGCACCTCCTCCAGAAATTACAAGAGCGCGTTTTTTATTATTCATATTATTATAATTATTTTACTTTTATATATTAATATATAAACATATGAAATATTTACACACATATGAAAACCATAAACTTTCAAAATTTATACATAAAGTAAAAAAAGCCAAAGAATTTGCAACAAAAGCTCATAAAGGAATTTATAGAAAAGGTTTTGATGATAATGGAGAAAAAATACCTTATATTATACATCCTGATTCTGTTGCTAAGATTGTTCATGAAGTTGAAAATTCTGAACATATTGCTCATTTAATTGCAGCAGCTTATCTACATGATACTGTTGAAGAAACAAATGTTACATTAAAAGATATACAAAAAGAATTTGGTGATATAGTTATGCAACTTGTAAACGAATTAACATCAGACAAAGAAAAATTAAAAATATCTGGTAAAGAAGAATATCTTATAGATAAAATGATAGGTATGTCAAATTGGGCATTAGTTATTAAATTAGCAGATAGACTTCACAATGTGAGTGATTTTAAATCGATTATGGCTGGTAATAATGAAAAAAGAAAAAAGTGGGCAAAGGAATATGCACAACAAACAAAAAATATTATTGAAGAATTGGAGTGGTATAGAGATTTGTCAGATACTCAACAAGAACTTATTAAAAGAATCAAAGATAAACTAAAAATAGTCACTGAAGAATAAACTTTTAATTTTTTTTCATATATAATAAGAAATTAAAATCTGTATTATATGAAAATAATGAAACTTGGTGAAGAAATTCGTAAAGTAAAAGAAGAACAAGTAGATAGTTACTTGTCAAATGGATGGAACTATTGTTCACGATCTGAATGGAAAACAAAGATTAGAGATCCTGAATTAAAGTTAAAGAAAGTTGAAGACAAAAAAAGTGAACAAAAAGAAAATAAAAATAAAGGTAACCCAAAAGGTAAAGCAAAGAAAAATAAAGAAAAGAAAAAATAAGATACTTGACTAAGTAAAGAGAAATATATAAATAAAAATATATTTCTCTTTTTTTATGCAAGAAATTATAGGAAAGTTAAAAGAATTATTGAAGAATGAAGATTTAAAATACATAAAAGAAATTATTAGATCAATTAAAACCGATGTTAAAAAATTGGATAATCTTGATAACGGTTCAATATTTGTCGATAAAAATATTTTAGACAAAGAACTTCAACAAATACTTGATACTAAAAGTTTAGACAGAACAAAACATTACATTAAAATATTACACAAGAGTTTAACTGAATTAAAAGTAAATAAAATCAACGACATTAATCTTAATAGATGGAAAGAATACCAAGATATATGGACAGAATCATTATGGTTGATTGATAAGAGAGATTCATCAGGCGCTCATTCAAGTTCATATCATGGAAATTATGTTCCTCAAATACCACAACAGTTTATTAAAAGATTTACGAAAAAAGGTGATTGGGTTTTAGATACATTTCTTGGTGGTGGCACAACGCTTATAGAAACTCAAAGATTAGGTAGAAATGGTATAGGTATTGAGTTACAAGAAGATGTATGTAATATGGCTCGGTCTAATATCAATAAAGAAGAAAATAAACACAATGTAGTTACAAATATAATTTGTGGTGATAGTACAGAATTAGATTATAAAAAAGAATTAGAAAAAATGGGCGTTAATAATGTTCAATTGGTATTATTACACCCACCATATTGGAATATTATTAAATTTTCTGATAATAAAAAGGATTTATCAAATTGTTCAGATTTAGAAACTTTTATAAAAATGTTTGGTAAAATAATTGATAAATCCACTGAAGTTCTTGAAAAAGGAAGACACATGGTTCTTATAATTTCTGATATATATAATAAATCAGAATGGGTGCCACTAGGTTTCTATTTAATGCAAGAGGTCTTAAAAAGAAAATATAAATTAAAAAGCATTATTATTAAAGATTTTAATAATACAAAAGGTAAAAAACAACAAACCAATATATGGAGATACAGAGCTATGGTTGGTGGATTTTACATATTCAAACATGAATATATATTTTTGTTTGAAAAAAAATAATAAATTATAATGGAAAATAATATCGAAAAAAGATGGATAGCAAAAAAAATTGGTCCAATAGGTGAATATAAAGAAGAAGTTACATATGGAAGAATATGTGAGTTAATAATATCACCAAATTTCATGCAAATGATACAAAGAATGCAAGTTGGTGAAATAATTTTTTATAATGAAAAAAATATTGAATTCCAGCGAATTAAATAATTCTGAAACCATTATATAATCTATATTTTTAATTAAAAATTTTTTTGAAAATTTTCTCAAAAAAATATTATTTTTTGACCAAAATTTAATATATAAAAATAAAAAAAATATATATGAATAAAATCAAAACAAATGAATTAATTTCTAAAGGATTTGAAGTAAAAAATGGCAAATGGTATTACAAAGGCAATCCATGTATAATTGATTTTTATGCTGATTGGTGTAAACCATGTAAAACACAAGACACAATTTTGAGTGAATTAAAAAAATATCATAATGATGTTGAATTTTATAAAGTTAATGTAGAAGAAGAATATGAATTAGCGGAATTATTCTCAATTAAAAGTTTACCAACAATTATTGTATGTGGAAAAGATGAAACAAAAACATTTACAGGATTCACAACAAAACAAAAAATTGATGATGCAATTAATAAAGTTTTGTAAATTAAATAAATTTTAACATTAAGCCAGTTTTAAACTGGCTTTTTTTTATTTAAACAAATTAATATAATATAAATATAAAAATAAAAATATTATTAAAAAAATGTTAATTAGTTATTTTGGCGGCAAAAAAATACAATCTAAGTGGATATATTCACAAATCACAAAAGATATGAAAAAAAATATAAAAACTTTTACAGAAGTTTTTGCCGGTGCGTTTTGGGTATATATTAATAATGATTTTTCTTTCTGTAATAAAATAATTTACAATGATATAAATATTTATCTTACAAATTTTTTCGCCTGTATTAGAGAACCAAAGTTTATAGAATATCTCAAAAAACAATATGAGCCAGGTAAAATATTATATTTTGACCAAAATGTTAGTAAAGACCAGAAAAAAGTTTATGAACACAATTATAACAAATTCAAGGAGATATTTATGCAATATCGACAGGAATTGTATAGAGATATGTTGGGTAAAGAAATAAAAATAAATATACCTGATATTGAAATAGCTTTTAAATATGGTTTTATGTTAAGACATGCTTTTTCTGGAATACCATCCGAAAAAATTGGATTTTCTTATTCAGCATCTTCATACAAAGAAGGTAAAAAAGCACCAGAACCAAAATCACAAATATTATTAAGAAATGTTAATAATGAAGTTATTCAAAACAAACTTAAAAAAGTAACTGCTTTTGAAACATTTGATTTTCAAAAGCATATAGAAAAATACGATTCAAAACAAACATTATTTTATGCAGATCCACCATACTATAATCACGAAGGTGATTATTTTAGAGGTAATGAACATTTTGGTTTGAGTGGACACCAAAGATTGGCGGATACACTTAAAAGTATAGACGGTAAATTTATATTATCTTATTATGATTTTGAGGGTTTGGATAAATTATATCCAAAAGATAAATTTTATTGGAAAATAAAAGAATTTACAAAAGCAACAACAAGTATTAAGAAATCAGATGAAAGTAAAAAAGGTGCAGAGATATTAATAATGAATTATCAACCAGAAGAGAAACAAATTGAAAGAGAAATTGATGTAGAGAATGATAATTTTTGGTCTTAATTTTTAACATAAAGTGTTGCCATTCTAACAATTCTTGTATAGAAATATTCCCAAGATTTCTTAAATTTCTTATCGTAATATTTAAAGAAAAGCAAAGGGTGATCAAACATTTGTTTGTTTATCCTTTTAATATCAAGTAATGTTTCTTTAATTGTTAAAGCTATCATATCATCAAACATTTTTAACCAATATCTTATTACCAAATCTTTTACTGAATTTTTTTCAAAATCATTTTCAGTATATATTTTTGTTTGTATTAAAACTTCTTTAATATCTTCATCAGACATTTCAAATTTTATATTATTGTAAAAAGAAACTGGGTCAAAATCTTTAAGTTTTTGCATCTCTTTCCAAGCATTTGAATCCTTAACAACAGACCAAAAATAATTATTATCAATATTTTCTAAATCTTTAAAAATATAATTTATTTCTGTAACTCTTGCACTACTTTCAAACGTTAATGCTAAATAACACAATGATAGAAATTCATAAAAATCATTTGATATTTGTGAAAATTTTGAATGTTGTAATTTTTGTTGTATAATATTTATAGATTTTTCAGGAAAGTTTGTTTCACCAAAAGATATTCTATTAAAGAATTCGTAAGCATGGTCTAATTCATGTGATAATGATTGTCTCAATTTTAATGTGATTTCATAATCATCCATTAATAATTCCATTGTTGTACTATTATCCTTATCTAAAACTGTATTTGGTAAATATATTTGTAAAAATATTTCAGAACCTTTCAAATAAGTACCATCAAAATCAGCATCTTTATCATTATAATAAGCATCTGTGTCAAAAAGATAATTTGTAAAATCTTCTTCTTTTAAAATTATTATAGATAATTTTAATATTAAATCTTTAAGTTTTAATTTATTATTATTAGATATATAATTACTGATTAGTTTGTTAGATTGTTCTGGTTCTAATATGATATCAGCATGCCATACTTTTATAAAATCATTATTTATTTGTATTACATCTTTAAATTTTTTAGGATTTTCTTTTATTATTTTTACAAATCCTTCACATTGTTTTATTATTATATAATATATTAATTCCCACCATTCTTCTATATCATCTGCCACTCCTAATTTTTCATTTATAACACTTTCATTTACTTTGTCTATATTATTGATTATATACTCATTGACTTCTGTTATAAAGTTATATTGTGGTTCATATTTGAGATTATTAAATTCTTCCTTTATATTTTTATATAAATTTGATAAACCATCAGATATACTCGTTGCTTTATAAAAACCATGTGTAAAATTAATATCATATTTTGTTCTAAAAATATTGTCTATAAAAGTCATAATAGGCATTTTAAAAACATAATGTTCACCTTTTTTAAAAATATCTATTTCTGTTTTATCTTTTATTGTTTTAAAAATGAGTTTTATTTCAGTTTTCATTTTATCTGGAAAAATATTCTGAACATAGGAATTGTATATTTCTCTTACTTTAGTTGACCAATCTTTAAAATGTTTAATTTTGGAAATAGTTTTATTAGATATTATTTTCGCAATAGTAGTGTCAGATTTGACATATTTCATTATTAAATCAAAATCATAAAAATTTTTTAATAATAATCTATAACATTGAATGCTGTCAAAATTTGAATGTGGTGAAAGTAGTAATTGAAATCTAACCTCATTTCTTAATAATTTTAAACAAAAATTACAATCAACAATAACAAAATCTGAATTAATTTCTAAATGACCATCAATTTCAGGATATGAAAATTTTCTACCAATAAGAATATTTATGAGGTTATTTATATTTTTATCATCTTTATTTTTCCATATTATTTCAAATAAATTAATTGTTTCTAATTTTTTAAAAACATCAATATTATCTTTTAATATGATTTTTCCGTGTTCTTCATGAATATAACTTATAGCATGTAATTCTTTGTACCATTCTTTTGCTTCGTCAAAAACATTATTGAGTGTTTTATATTTTGACAAATCTATATTACCTTGATGAATTGGTGATTTTATCCAATCCATAATATATGGAACTTTAAAACCAATTGTAAGAATATCATCATAATCATAATATGTGTCATCTAATTGTTGGTCGATAAAACTTTCAAATTTTTCAAATTCTTCATTATATGATTTACCAGTTTCTATGTATTTTTTAAAATTTATATAGAAATTTTCATTTTCTTTTTTGGCTTGACTAAGTATTTCATCTTTAACAAGATTAGCCAACCAAACTAAATATTTAACACCTTTTGATGTTTCTGTATCAACAATTTCTTTGATTAAAAAATTAATAATTTTATCATTTACAAGAAATTTTTTTATTTTTTTCACAGCATCAGAAATCTTTTTTTCTCTGCTAGACGATTCATTAATTTCTTCTAAATAATCTAAATATAATTTGCGTTTTTCATTTCTGTTCATATTTAACTATATTTTTTCTAACCACTTAAAATAATCTTCTTCATCCATTTCTTGGATTAAATAGACCTTGTAATGAATAAAAGGCGTTTTCGCAAAACTGATCAATTTCATAATGAAAACCTTCTAATTCTTCATAAATATTTTCAAAATAACCATACAAATAATCTGAACCTTTAAAACCTATATATCCTTCATATTTTTATCTCCAATATACAAAGTTCCGTTCCATCTTTGGTGTGCACCATAATTTGGTTCATCATAATTATCAACATCTTCTACATTAGTTAAAACAAGCTTTGCATTATAAGGACCAATCTCATCTACGTATTCTTTTTTGTTCATTTCTTGTTGGATATCTTTTGTAGATTGACCTTTAGAAAACTTATCAAGATATTCTTTTTCAAGAGGTGATAAACTATCCTTACCTGATGCAAACATTTTATCAAGTATATTGTCTAATATTTTATTTTCGTATGTTTTTAAAAATTTCATATTTTTTTTTTCATTATATCTTGTATAGTTGTTTCATTAAATTTATTAATTTTAATAATTCAAAATTATTTAAATCATAATATCATATATCTTTCTTTTATCAGAACCATTTTTAAAATCTTTTTTATCTATTAAATGTGTTCTATTACTATTAAAATCATTTACTTTAATCCAACCTTTTTTAGTTTCACCATCAATATCTATATCTGTATATTGATAACCTTTTATTTTACATTCTATTTTATCAACATCATTTTTAACAATAATATAATCAACTACATACAAAACAGGTTCACCTTTTTCATTTTTTGTAACTGCTTGATAGTCGAATGATTTTATATTTGATTTTGATTCATTTATTTCTTGTTTAAGTTTTACTACGTCTTTTAATTCAACATCACCTTTCATAATAATTTCTGATTCATCACTACCGATAAAAACTGCAACATCTTCTGGTTTTACTTCAGCAACTAAAAGAGTAGGATTTTTTGTATATGATGGTTTAAATTGATACCCACCAGTAAAATAGAATTTAGCAAATCTCTCACCTTGTTCTATATTTGAAGTCCAACAAGTATATTTGTCCTTATTTTCATAATAATTTGGGTCAAAATCATTTTTTATTCCTCTGTAAATTGTTATTTTTTCAGGAATTTTTCCAAACATATTATAACAAGTTTTAAAATTCCATTCTTTAATATTTTTACTTTTATGTAATTGACCAAGTATTTTGTCATCACAACATTGGGAATTGAAATGTTTTACAATTATATCACGAATTCTATCAAAATTTTCTTCTAATTTTGGATGTTTTTTCATATATAATTCATACGGTGTTCTTGATATTGTATATCCATACAATCCTTTAATATCATATTCTGTATAATCTTCACATTTGATCACAGCTTCCTCAAAAGTATTTGCACCAAAATATTCGTCAATTATTTTCTCACATTCTGGTGTTGAATAATAAACACCATTTTCAAATTTAACACATTCAAATTTTCGCATAGCATTTTCAAATGTTACACCCATTCGTTTGTCCTTTGCCCAGTCTTTAGACTTCATTTTACCTTTATAAACATAATGTAAAAAATATAACCAACAAACTTCTCTTACCATTTAGTATATTTTATTTTCTTGATATTTTAATTGTCTCCACCAAAGGGGATTTTTACCATCCCATGCGGTTAAATCAGAAACCCAACCACGCCCCCAACCTTTCTTTTTCAATTCTTGTTTTTCTCTCCAATTCAATAAGTGAATGGCTTTTTGTTCTGAGTCATCTTCTATGTTCCAAGTATTTGATAAAAAATCTTTAATTGGTATAAGAGCATACCAAAAATAACTTTTATAAACATAATATTTTTTTGCTAACTTTTTATATTCTTCAGTTTGTTCAAATTCAGAATTTTTACTAATAAATACATCAATTCTCCATTCACCATCAAATAAATCTACTTCAAATTCTTTTCCTACCATTTTAAAAACCTTTTCAATATTATTTATATATTCTAAATTCCAAAAAGATATAATTTTTTCTTTTAAATAAACTCTTCCTTCTATAGCATTATTATATGGTATACTATAATAATCATATACTTGTTCATGTGTTTCAGATTCAAAACCAATATAAACATTATTATTGTATATCAAAAATGGAAATACATCAGAATCGTTAAAATCTACTTCTATATTACCATCTATATAAATACCATCACAAGTTTCAAATTTTTTAAATTTTGTAATGATGCTCTCTTGATATTTTGCCTGTCTCCAAGCTAAAGGATTCTTTGAATCCCAAGCAGTTAAGTCACTTCCAAACCCTCTACCAAAACCTTTTGCTTTTAGTGCTTGTTTTTCTGACCAATTTGCTAAGTGTGGAATCATTAATTCTTCTTTATCTCTTTCTTTAGAACCAACATAATCTGATAATGGTATTAGAATGGTGTCTGTATCCCATTCTATATTATTTGGATCATATAAATCTTCATCGAGGACTTCTATTAACCATTCTTTATCAGAGAAATCGATATCATCAAAATAATGTTCTTTTTTTTCATTATTTTTATCAATTATAGTATATTTTCTTTCTTCTTTACTTAAACTGTTAAAAGTATCTTGAATATCTTTTAAAACTTGTGGTAATTTTTCAACTGTAGGGTATTTCCAAAATGAAATAATCTTTTGATTTATCCATAATCTTCCAGGAAAGTACATTCTTAGTCTACCATCATTTTCCTTAGTACCCATTATATCGTTATGTGTTCCAAAATTGATTAACATTTTACCACTTTCATCATAACCAAATGCAAGAGCATCAACATCACTAAAATCTGTTGATACATATCTTGGTTTAGATGCATTCACAAAGTCAGGATTTTCATATTTCTTTAAGTATTTCATTTAAATTTAATTTTTTTATACTTACTATTTCTATCTTTTTTTGATTTTTGACATTTATTTCTTCTTCCAAATAATTTTTACAGAAAGAACCCATAGATTTTTCAAAATCAATATTATTTGGTTTTATTTTTGCCGTTATTAAATAAGGTTCGTAATCATCTATATCATAATCATCTATATCAACAATTATCATATCTTTTAAACTTCTTATTAAATCTTTTGCCTTATCTTCATCATGTGTCCAATGCGAACCTAATTCTTCTTTATTTAAATATTTTAAATCTGGTAAGAATATGATTCTGTAAATATATCCACCTTTATTTAAATTAACTAATATATTATAGAACCAATTAAAATCTTCTCTGGCTCTTTCTTCATCACCACCAAACTCAGAAATTAAGTGATCTAAATTATCTGCTTCTAAATCTTTCTTTTTCATTTCAAAAAGTTCTGGAAAATGACATTCATTAGTTCTTTTAATTTCTTCATATTCAATTTCATATCCTTTACTCTCTTGATATTTAGCTTGTCTCCAAAATAATGGATTCTTTGAATCCCACGCAGTTAAATCAGAACCCCAACCTTTACCAAAACCTTTTTTCTTTAATTCTTGTCTTAATTTTACATCACTATGTGACCTCATAATATCTTCATCACTAATAACATATTTCTTATATTCACCACTTACAAAATCTGTTATAGGAACAAGTGCCAGCCAAGTTTTCTTCATATAATATGTATAATAACCTTTCTCATTAAATAATTTTACATCACTATCATTGATAGGTAAATCAATTCTCCATTTTCCATCAAAAAAATTGATACCATTTTCCCACTTACTTAATTCATGTTGTATTTTTTGAAACAATTCTTTAAAATCACCATCATAATTTTCTATATTCCAAAAACCAATAACTTTTTCTTTTAAGAATATTCTACCTCTTAATAATTCATTTGAAGTAGAGGTTATTTTCATATCACTGTGTGTTAATCTATCTGCACCAAATTCTATATCACCATTTTCAAAAACAAAAAATGGAAACACGTCTCTATTGTTATAATCTGTATAACCTAATTCTGTGTTTATTTCATCACAAAATTCTTTTATTGGTTTTAAATATTTAAAATTCATCTAATCTATTAATTATTTCTTCTGATAATGTATCTGAATCTATTATACCATTCCAACCATAATATGGAACTTTTACATCTATTAATAAATCTTCATTATCACTAGGTATTGAATTTATAATATCTATTATAGAATGTGAATCTTGTAAATCATCACCAGATGCATTAATAATATCAATAACATACTCAAAATTTAATTTGAAATGTAAACCATCTTCAAACCACCAATTTTTTTCATCTTTTTTTACAAGAGGACCAATTTTATTCTGAATTGCATTTATTACGGCATCCCTAGCTTCATCTTCATCAGCCAAACTTTGAGCCATCGAATAAGAACGATCCAAAATTTCTTTTAATCCATCTAATTCATCACAATAAGCTGTTACATTCTTTTTATTTTTCAACCAATTTCTTTTTGAACCATCATCTAATAAATCAACAAATTTTATAAAAACGCCTTCTGGTGTTTTTATTAATATATCTTTTTCTTTTTCAGAATATTCCATATTTTGTTTTGATAATATTAATTCATTACTATCACCATCTTCTATATTATATACCATGACACAATCTCCTTTTTTATCAATAATATTAATAATATCATTAAATACGTATGGTTTTATTTTATCATATGTGTATGTATAATCAAAATCTAAATCATTATAAAAATAAAAACAACTTGTGCCTTCTAATACTTCAATTTGCCAACCAGTTCTATGGTCTCTGTCTGTATTAAAGATTGATTTATCAAAACTTGTCCAATCAGGTACTACAAAATGAATTTCATCATCGACTACTTTCAAATCATTATAATCTTTTGTTAATTCTACTTTTGAAATATGACCACTTTTATATAATTTATATTTAATAGGCAATCCAAGATTTGATATTAATTCTGGATTTCTTTTTTGTAATTGTATAATTTGTTCTAATGATAAATCAGATACATGAAAATCTTCACCAGGCATATATTCTATTGTTGAAAACTTAATTATTTTATCAAACTCTGTTTCTATTTTGACATTTTCACTAACATTTGGATACGAAAGAAGTTCAAATATATATTTATAATACTTTTCTATAGGTTTTTTATTATTTCTACCTTTCATTTGATATACAGTATTGTAAGGACCATTATAATCTATGTTACCTATTGCAGCAGTAACATGAGGTGATTGTTTTTTTCTTAAAGAATATAATGTTTTTCCGTAATTAGTTGTACCACAATGACCCATAGCATCTGCTTCATCTCTTGATGAATCTGTTTCCAAATCAATCCAATAATAACCATCATCAAATGTCATTAAAATTGTACCTGTTTCGTTTGATACTATACCACTTGCTTTCAAATTATTATGCCATTCATGAGCTTTATCATAGGCTTCTGTTAATGTTTTATAATCTGATAAATTTATTTTTTCTTCTCTAATAGGAGATTTTAACCAATCCGATATTACAGATACATATCTATCATATGAATTCTGATTCCATCTCCAAGCCTGATATATTCTTAATTTAATGGCTTCTTCCAAATTATCAGCTAATCCTGCTTTTTTAGCTTCTTCTTTATCATATTGTAAATTAAATTTTCCAGTTTTTAAAAATTCTTCATATTTTGATTTTGGTATAGTAATACCAGCAAAAATAGTAATATTTTGTGATTTTAAATAATTTATAAACATTTTTGATATTCTATCACAAAACCAAATAGTATATTTCAAACCTCTCGTACTATCTTTATCTACAACTTTATCAAATACATAATCAATGATAGGATCAAATTTCAAAAACTTATAAATTTTTTCTCTTTGTTTTTCAAGTTTTTTATCTCTACTTTTACTCTCATTAAGTATTATGAATGATTTATAATTATGTAACATATTTTAATCTTTTATTTTTATTATATAATAATATTCTCTCATAGAATCACAGTATATTTTACCAATTTGCCAATTTGGCTTATTCTTTTTAAAATAATAAAGATATAAATTGTCTCTTTGTTCTTTATCTTTACCTTTTTTACCTCTTTGACCACCTATAAATATATATTTAATTTCATTATTTTTATTTAAATAATCTTCAATACACCATTTTAAAGTAGACATTATTTTATATAATTCACCTTTATTCTGAATTGTAACATCATCATAAGTATAAAACATTTCTTCATCTTCACCATAAAAAGTAAAATAAGAAACCAATATCACTTTATCATAAAAATCTTGTACAGTATCGTCTATAACTTCACAATTTTTTACATCACTTTTTCTAAAATGAAATTCATTCGGATATCTCATAATATTAATAGAATATCTCAAACCAGAATCAGTATTAAATATATAATTGAAAGTCTTTGTGTTAAATGGACCAGGTATTTCTAAATAATTATCTATTTTATAAGGTTCTACAGAACATTCACCAACTTCTAATATTAATAAGTATTTTTCGTATGTGTGTAAGTATTTCATAATTTAATATTATTTTTTAAATATCAAAAACCATTTCTAATATATCTTCATCAGTCATATCGTTAATTATACTTTGTATTTTATAGTCTATCCAATTATCTTCATCAAAATGATTGCGAGCAAAATTTAAAATTTTTTTTATATTGGCTTTATCAGCATTACCAAAAAATTCTTCATATATATCTCTTGATGAATAACCTTTGTATATTTTATTCATAAAATATTTTGCAAAATTATACTCATCATTATATTTTACAACTAGACGTTCAATATCATCATGATCATAATATTGACCCTCACCCTTATAGAATTTTTCTTTAAATTCATCTTCATTATCACAACCGAAGAAATCTAACAAAGTGTCCATGGAATATCTTCTAGTAATATATTTGTATATAGAATCCCAATCAGCATAGCTTTTCATCATATCAATTAATGAATCTGCAAAATATTTGGCTTCACCTTCAATCCAACTTTCAGTAAAATTGTTAATATCAAGATAATCGAAAATTGAATCAGCATTAAGACCTAACTCTTCTATACCCATATCACTAAAATATTCTCTTGCTTTTTCTTCTAATTCATTTCTAGAAAATGTAGGTAATTCAATTTCATGTTCTATTTCATTATCAAAAATTTCATATATTTCAGAACCTTCTTCAAATTCGTTCTTCATTTGAAAAATGTCTATTTTAGTATCATTATCTTCATAATCCCATTTTTTAACTATTTCATTTGGAAATAATTCAAATGCCACATCTTTTGTTGAATCTAATTTATTAATACAATAAATTATTCCTCCTTTTTCACCATTATGATTATCAAATTGACTTTTTTGATATGTAGTGCACCAATTTCTTTTTCTATCTTTTTTATAAGCAAATTGTGCAATTTCATATTTAAACGGTTGAAAAACAATCCATTCTAAATTATTAAACCAAACTTTACAAAATTTTTCATCATTTATATTGGCAACTTTTTCAAATTTATCTTTTTCATCCAATATTTTTTTTAAATCTTCAATAGTTTTTATTTGATTAATTGGTTTTGAAAAATCTTTTTTATTATTATCATATTTCTTTATTATTGAAGTTAAAAGTGATTGAACTTTATTTCTTTCTTTTATAAACTTACCAATATCATTTTTATCACCTTTATATAATCTCAATTTATCTATACCTAATTCTTTTTCATTTCTTTTGATAAATGATAATAACCATTCAATATAGGCTTTATTTTCTGTTGGATCTGATTCCCATAGTGATAAACCTAAACCCTTACCATATTCATCTTGAAATTTTTGTAATATATCTTCTTTTCTGCCTTCATTTAATATAAAAGTATCAAAATTTTTAATATTCTCCTGATATTTAGCTTGTCTCCAATATAATGGGTTCTTAGAATTCCAGGCAGTCATATCGGAACCGAAACCTTTTCCCCAACCTTTCTTTTTAAGCTCTTGTTTTTCTTTCCAATTAATTAAATGTGGTATTTTCATTTCTTCTTCACTTGTTTTAGCACCACCTTTATATTCATGTATAGGTACAAGTTCGTATTCATTTATATATGTTATATCATTTGAAATTTTATTTCTATTTATTGGAATTTCCACCTTCCAAGTTTCATCAACCTTAAATCCTATTTTTTCTAAACCACCATTAATATCATCAATAATTTTTAATAATTGCTCATATGTTGATGGATAAACCCAGAATGTTATTATTTTATTTTTTATAAAAACTCTACCACTGATCTGTTTATCTCTGTTGTAACGAACACCGTTTTTATTGGCAAGGTTATCATGACATTCACAACCAATTTCATAATAAAATTTTGGATTTTTATCCTTAGAATATAAAAAAATCATTTCTAAAGGACTTTCACACATACTAGTAATATATCTTCCATTAATTGTTACTGTATTTGGTGATTCGTATAGTTTATTTTTATAAATACCATCATGATATTTTTCATATTCAAAATTTTCAAATAGTTTAAAGTTTTTTACTCGTTTCATATTAATAAAAGATAAGATTTTGTTTTTTTATCACCAGCTACACTTTCTTTTCCTGTTTCTTCTATAAAACCTTCATTTTTAAGTGTTTCAACAATTTCTAAATTGATAAATGGATTTAAATAAAATTCTTTATGACCCAAATTTTTAGAATCTGTTATGTTAATACTTAAATCATCATATTTACCATCATGAAGCCATAATTCAACCTTAAAAGGTTTAATATTTTCATCATATTTTAAATGAAAGTATAAGATATTATCATCTATTTTAACACTCACAACACCAGAGAAATTATTAAATTTTGTAATCATTTTTACTTAATACATTTTTATTATATATTAACTTTTAGCAATAACTTTTTTATATTTGACAAAATTTACTACTGACAAAATGACATATTTTTTTTATTTTAATGTCAAAATATGTATAAAAATCCGAAATTTTATATTGGTATAAAAATTGAAAATAACAAATCAAATAAGTTTAACTTAAAAAAAATAATCAATAGAATTATGACACTAGTAAAATTTAAACAACCTTATGAATTATTTAAATCATTTGACAAAACATTCGATGAAATGGTTGATGAGTTTTTTGGTTATACACCAACATTGTTTACAAGAACAACCAATATTTTAGGCGCTATGAATGTAAAAGAAACAAATGAATCTTACAATTTAGAAATCCTTTTACCTGGATTTACTAAAGATGAAACTAATGTAGAAATTGAAGATGATATGCTTACAATTTCAGCAAAGGTAGAAGATACTAATTCCCAAAGTAATGAAGGTTACACTAGAAAGGAATTCGTGAAAAAATCTTTTGTAAGATCGTTTTCAATTCCTGAAAATGTGAATACTGAAAAAATAACAGCAGATATTAAAGATGGTGTTTTGAATATTGTTTTAACAAAAAAACAAAAAGAAGAACAAAAATCAAAGAAAAGAAAAATTATGTAATTGGTTAGTAAATATTAAAAAACCCTCACAAAATATTGTGAGGGTTTTTTTAATATATAATAAAAATAATATTCTGGTATAAAAATTTTATGATAGATTACACATATGATTTTGACAATCAATTTTTTAGGATGGTTACAGTAGCTTTAGCTAAAACTATGACAAGACAAATTAGGTGGATCAATTATTTCGAACCAACAAATGAAAATGATACTGGAAGATTAAGAGTTACAATTCCATTCTATACAAGTTTAACAGGTGACGAAAGATTTTGTTTAGATGCTTTTGTTGATGACATTGTTGATAAAAGAGTAAATTTAAATACAGATCAATATCAGAGAGGTATTATAACTTGGACAGGGTTTGCATCACGTTCAGACGAATTTGCAAACCCAAATCAATATTTATCACAAAAAACCGATATTAATGGTACACTCAGAAGAATAATATCTAAAGTTAAAGCTGTCCCAATTTCAATTAATTATGATATTGAAATACAATTAGCGACATCAAATGAAGTTGATAAATGTTCACAAAAATTAATGAATATTTTTTATAATTATATGTATTTCAACATAGACTATTTTGGAATAAAAATAGATGCTCTGTTGTCATTACCTGATGATAAAACAATTGAAATTGTTAGAGAAATATCGATGGAATCTGAAAGAAAAAAGATGATAAAATTTTCATTAGAAGTAAAAACATATTATCCTATTTTTAGAATTGGTATTGACGATTTAATTACTTGTGATAATGATGATCAATTAAATTGGGATTATATCGGAATACCAAAACCATCTAGTAACTTTTTAGACAGTTTAAAAAATTACAATAAGAACTTTGGTCAAACTGCTTTTAGTGGTAATGGTTCTACAGAAATAGAAGGTATGACAGAAATAAAAAGAGTATATTGGGATACATATTTTCATGAAATTAATCAACAAGAAATTTTAAATGATGTTAAAGAAAACCCAGCTCAAAAAAGAATTAGAGAAGAAAGAAATAAAAATCCAAATCCAACAACTTGGAGAAAACAAGATTTTGATGTTAACCCTATAGATGATAGTGAAAGTAAACCTGATAAAAAACTAAATGATAATGATTTAGATGAATAACCTCTCAACCGAGAGGTTTTTTATTTAGAAAAAAATGAGTTTTTTCTTTCAATATATAAATAAGATAAAATTGTATCCAAAAATCTTAAAAGGTGCAAGATATAATTTAAAAAAATAAATAAATAAAAATGGCAAACATTAAATTAGAATTATTTAACTTTAAAAATAAGTTAAATTTAGAACAATTAGATGTAGCAAGAATTGCACAAACACATCTTGAAAATTATGACAATTTATCTGAAATAGAATTGAAAGAATCTTTAAATCATTCTTTACAAGAATTCAGATATTATCCTGAAGTAAAGTCTTTATTAGAAGCTGTACAAGAAGAAATTCAAAGTATGCCTTTAGTATATGAATTGAAAGACCTTTACAAAAAAATTGAAAGAAAAAATCATGGTGTTTTATATAGACCAGCTTTAGTTCAACTTTTAGAAACAATTAACAAACAAGATGATGATGCTAGAATGGAATCAATTCTTAACGAATTATCAATCTATGATTGGATTCCTGAAATTAAATTTTTCTTAATGAAGATGACTACATCACCAGTTGAAAGACAAAATCTTAAAAATTCTGGTAAAGCTTCAAAAGTTTTCACATTAGTTGAAAAAGTTGAAGAAGGTCATTTAACATTTGTTGCTGATAGATGGTTTTTAATCACCGAATCTGAAATTAAACAAGTTATCGCTGATGATTATGTAAAAGATCCAGAGAAAATTAGAAACATTAGAATGTTAGAAAAAGTTCTTCAAATTGCAGAAATTGAAGAAAATATGATCAATTTTAAAATTGATGAAAACTTAACATTAGGAATTTCAACAAAAAATAATAATGTTTTTTTAAACGGTAAAAAACTTGACAAAGAAACAACATTAGAAACTCTTTTTAATTCACCTGTTATTCCTTATCTTAAAAAAGATTATTACAATTTAGTTGAATCGACAATAAACAATATTAACAAATTTGTTGAATTGGATATTGCTTTAAAAGTTACAAACCTTTTAAATCCTTTTACTGAATCGATTTGTTTCAACTATAAAGATAAAATGTATATCTATAATAAAGATACAAGAACAGGTTCGAAGTTTTACGCATATGATAATGCAAGCGAACTTATTCACGATGTTCAAAAAGAATTGGATTATGACCTAACTCATTTCTATGAAAATAAACTTTCAAAAGAATTAAAAATTTTAAGAGGTTTAGAAGATCGTGAACGACAAATTGATATTAAACTTCAAGATGTTAATGAATCAATTAAAATGTTAGCAGAAAACGAAGAATTAATAAAAGAAAATAAGGAATTAAAACTTACTTACAATAATTTATTAGTTTACAAACATAAATTGACTCTCGAAATGAATGAAATCAAAGCTAAAAAATCAGCTGCAAGAAAAACTTTATTAAAATAGTAATGTACTGATTACCACGAAAATAAAAAACCTCAACACTCTGATGTTGAGGTTTTTTAAACTTTTTTTCAATATGCATGTATAAAAATTAACGTGAGAACATTGTTTTCGCCTTTTACAATTTTTAAAAGCCATAACAGAATAGATTTTTTTAAAGCTTTATTTTACTAAAACCAAAAAAAAAATAAATTAAAAATAATTATGGCTAATTACTTAGATGATAGTGATTTATACTATGAAATCGTTCTTTCCAAAGGAAAAGGTTATTTAACTAAAAAAGCAGAATTGTATTTTGAATTAATTGCAAAAAATACAATTCGTAAAAAACAAAAAGATTATAAAGATTTAGATGAAATGTTGGACTGTATGCAAAATGGTCTACTTATTATGTTTGAGAATTGGTATAATTTTGATGAAAAGAAATACAAATATGCTTTACCATATTTCACAGAAATTTACAAACGTGGAATTGCAGCAGGTTACAACGAACTTCATGGTAGGAAACCACATCAACAAAATCTTGTTAAATTTATTAGTTTAGATTCATCAAATGATGGTAAAGGATTACATCATATTTAAATTATTAGACATATTTAATTTTTGCACCACTTACAATAAAAGTAAGTGGTGTTTTTATTTTTAATAGATAATATTAATTTAATATATAAAATTATGAAACAAGATATTACAAATATTTTTATGGTAAAAATAATAAATTTAAATTATGGGATATAATAAATTACCAAATAGTAAAACAAATATGAAAGCTAACGGAAAAAAGCGTTGGCATCAAGGTTTTTACCAAATAAAAAATGTAGATAAGTATATAGGCGATCCAACAAAATGTATTTTCAGGTCAAAATGGGAATTTCATTTTATGGTTTGGTGTGATATGAACCCATCTATTAAAAGATGGTCTTGTGAATTTATAACTATTCCTTATCAGGATGAAAATGGTAAATATCATAGATATTTTCCAGATTTTTATATTGAAATAATTGATAAAAAAGACCCAATGAAATTTGACAAAATAGTAGCTGAAATAAAACCGCATAAAGAGACACAAACACCAATAACGCCTATGAAAACTTCATCTACTAAAGTCTGGGAATCGTATGAATATCAATTAAAAACATATCAAAAAAATTTATATAAATGGACTAAAGCAAAATATTGGTGTGAAAAAAATGGATTTAAATTCATAATATTAACCGAAATACATTTAAAACAAAACAACATAATGTAATATGGGAATGTTTAGAGATTTTGAAAGTTACATGTACGGTCTTATCGGTATGAATGGATCTATAACTAACATGATAAAAAATTTGACCGATAAACTAATAAAACTTAGACAACAACCAAATATGAAAGAGATTATGGAAATTAAACCAGATAAATTAATTCCTGGTCGTTTCTATTTAATACAATATAATTATAATGGAAATTATATTTGGTGTCCAATATTAGCATTAGATTATAAAGTTATTAAAAATAATCATATATTATATGCTATTAATTTAGAATACCTACCCCCAAAATTCAAAATTGCTATATTCAATAAAATATTTAAAGCAGGAAAAGAAAAACTTGACAAAATAACACAAAAAGAATTCGTAAGAGAAGAACCACCAATGAATTTTATGACTTTTGAATTCATGTATAAACTTTTAAAAGAATATAAAATGAATTGGGCTATTACTTCTTATTCTATCAAAGATTTTTCTAATAATTATAAAATTAAAAAATCCTATCTATGTTCTGTAAAAATTGCACCAGAAATAATAATGGCTGATTTTAAAAGACATAATTCAAAAAATATGATAGAGTTACAAAAATCATTGGTTGGAGAAGATGCTATTAAAATGTCAAAAATATTAGAAGATTATCAAAAACTTATAGAATCTTATCAAGAAGATTCAATAGAATATCATAAAAAAGTTGCTTTATTTAAAGAAAAATTAAAATTATTTAAAGACTAACATAATTTTATATATACTTAAAATTAATTTAAAAAAAGATGCCATCATATAATAGGTATACTAACAATAACCAAAACACAATGAACAACTTAGGCAATACTATTGAAAATCGTGGTATGTTCAACAGAATGCTTAGAAATTTATCCAATTGGGGTATGGATTATGAAAATATGATTATTAAAAATACGTACTCTATTGGTTTACATGAAGATCCAAAAGGACAAACAACATTATCAACCAATATGTATGATATATTTTCTAAGAAAATTATATCAAAAATGCTTGATAGAAAATCTATAGCATACCTTGATAGAGCCTATGTTGATAAAAGAAAAATATTAAGACAATATGCAATTAAAGATGAAATAAAAGATTTTATTACTCAAATTGCTGATGAAACAATTATATACAATGATGATAATTATTTTTGCAAATTAAAAGATTTACCAGATGAGTTTGATAATTCTATAAAACAAAGATGGCAAGAAAATTTCAATAAAATTTATAGAAATTTTGGTTTTAGTGATGGTATAACAGCTTGGAATTATTTTAAAAATTTTTTAATTGATGGTTATATTGCTTATGAAATAGTTTATGATAACAAACAAAAAAATATTATAGACCTTCAACCAATAGATCCCATGACGCTTATTGTTGCAACTGATCCTGGTTCTGGTACAATAGTTTGGATACAATATCCTGATAATCCACAAATTAGAAGAGTTTTATTAGATGCTCAGATTATATATATATCGTATACTAATAATAATGAATTTGCAGAAACATCTTACGTTGAAAATTTGATTAGACCTTATAATCAATTAAAAATGTTGGAACAAACAAGATTACTTTACAATATTAATCAAGCAGCAATTTATAAAAAATTTATTATTCCTACAAATGGTTTAACAAAACAACAAGCAGAACAACAAATATATGAATTGATGTCAGAGTATCACGAAGATGTACAATGGGATGATACAATGGGTACTGTATCAATAAATGGTTCAACCAATATTCCTCACTCAAAAGATTTTTGGTTCCCAAGTTCTGATTTAGGTACTCCAACAGTAGAAATAGTCACAGCACAAGGCACAGATTTGAATGAAGATTCAATGCTTACTTGGTTTTTCAAAAACTTAAAAAGAGCTTCAAAACTTCCTTTCAGTAGATTTGATGACGATGCTGGTGGTGGAAATTTATTTAATGATACTGCTGAAATGACAAGACATGAAATTAAATTCCAAAATTATATTAAGAGATTAAGAACTATTTTCAAAGAAATAATCGTTAAACCTTTGAAGATTCAGATGATTATGGATTTTCCTGAATTGAAAGATGATAATCTATTTCACGCTTCAATACAAGTTATATTTAATAAAAACGAATTATTTGAAGAATGGAAATTTTTAAACAACTTACAAAAAAGAGCCGAAATTGCTTCTACATTAAGTTCAAATTTACAAGATGCTGAGGGTAAACCATATCTACATGTTGAATGGATTATTCGCAAAATTATGAAATTTACTGACGCTGATATTACCGAAAACAAGAAATATAAACTTGTTGATAGTAGTGCTAATGCTAGTGAAGGTGTTAGTGGAATGCAAGGTGGAATGCAAGGTAGTACCCAAATGGGTGCACAAGGCGGACAATCACCTCCACAAGGTGGTGGACAAGAAAGTGGTGGACAATCACAATTTTCATTCTAATAACATATATTATAAGACCCTTTCGGAGGGTCTTTTTTTTTTGATTTCTTATAAAATGGAAAAATAACTGTTTTTTAGGTTAATATATAATAAAAAAATAATAAATAAACTATGGTAAAACCAAACAAGTATGTTCTAATTGTAGAGAATAACACAAATGGTTTAAAACTTAATGAAGGTGTAAAGATTGATAGTAAAGGTAATAAAGAATATCGACTATCAGGTATTTTCACCGAATTTGATGTTATGAATCGTAATGAAAGAATCTATACTGCAGAAAAATTCTTACCACATCTTAATGAATTGATAGAACGTAAGAATACATTAGGTGCTGTATATGGTGAGTTTGATCATCCAGACGTATTTGATACAAGTTTACAAAGAATTTCACATACTATTGAAAAACTTTTTTATAATAAAGAAAAGAATAGAGTAGATGGTGAAATTAGATTGTTAAACACACATTGGGGCAAGGAGGCTAAAGCATTAGTCGAAGATGGTTGCCCTATTTTTGTTTCAAGTAGAGCTGCTGGTATTACTGAATCAGATGGAACCGTTACTGTTAAAAAATTATTTACCTATGATGCTGTTGCTGATCCAGGTTTCGGTTCAGCTAGAATGGAGGTAAAGACATTAAACGAATCTTTAGGATTTAAAACAAAAGAAACTAACTTTAGGATATACGACATATCTGATGAGTCAAAAATTAATGAATTATTCAACATGAACCAAAATGATTTTGTTACAAAAGCACAAATGGTTGAATACTCAGAGTATTTAAAAGAAGAATTAGAAAAAGTAAAATATCTTCTTACAGAAAGTGTAAAAAATGGAAAAGTTGAACCTGATCAAATTATAAAATTATCTGAGTCTTATGAAACCTTATTAGAGCAACAAAACAAAGTTGCTAAATATCTTGATTATTTGGCTGATAGTATTCAAATTGTTGTAAATGAAAACAAGTCAATAAAAGAAATTACCGAAAAACTCACTAAGCATAATGATTATTTAGCTGAGAATTTGGAAAAAGCTATTAAGTATTCAGAATACCTTGCTGAACAACTTGATAAAAACATTAACTATTCTGAATATATTGCAGAAATATTAGATAAAAATATTGATTTTTCAGAATATATAGCAGAACATGTTAATAAAAATATTCAATTTTCTGATTATTTAGCAGAAAATATTGAAAAATCTATTGATTATTCAGAATATCTTGCAGAAAATCTTGATAAAAATATTGCATATAGTGAATATATTGCAGAAAATCTTGATAACAATATAGCATACTCTGAATATCTTGCTGAAAATCTCGATAAGAATATTGCTTATTCTGAATATCTTGCTGAGAACTTAGACAACAACATTGCTTATGCAGAATATATTGCTGAGCATGTTGATAACAACATTGCTTATGCCAGAATACATTGCTGAGCATGTTGATAACAACATTGCTTATTCAGAATACATTGCTGAAAATGTTTCAGATACACAGGCATATATGAATTATATTGCTGAAGGTCTTGACAACACAATTGAATCTATTAAAAGTTCAAAAATTTTTGAAGCTGGAAATCAAATGCAAATTCCTAACATGAGACAAGTTTCTGATATAGACAAGTATTATGATGAAGACGATGATTTCATTCAAAAATCACAAATACAAGAACCAGATGAAACTGATGATGAACCTGTACAAACTCAAGCACAACTAAAAGTTCAGGTTCAATCACAACCAAAAGATCAAGTTCAATCACAACCAAAAGATCAAGTTCAATCACAACCAAAAAATCAAATTCAATCACAACCAAAAAATCAAGTTCAATCACAACCAAAAAATCAAGTTCAATCACAACCAAATGAAATTGATAGTGAAATGCCTGATTCAATTGAAGGCGAACCAGTTGGTGCACAAGTACAATTAGTTCCTGGTGCAACAGTATCTATTGAAGATAGAACAGGTGAAATTCTTGCTTCAAATCCTTCAACAGGTATATTAGTAGTTAAAATGGCTGACAATAATGAATTAGTAGAAGTACATGAAAGTAAAGTTAACCTTATTGGTGATAGAATTATGGAAACCGAAAATTCATTAAAATCATACATTGGTAACTTAATTACAGAAACTAAAAAACGTAAAGCTTCTGAAAATCAAGAACCACATTTTGTTCAATTCCTAACAGAAAAGAACAAAAAAGCATGGTACGGACTTACAAGTGAAGATAAAGAAAAAGTTATCTTTACAATAAACGAAAGTAAAGAACCTATCTACACAGAAAATCAAGTACTTTATGCTATTAAAAATGCTCTTTCAGTTCAAAAAACATTTGAAGATGTATTGATTGAAAATATGCCTTCAGAATTAAAACCTATATGGGAAAAGTTGAACGAAAATTACAAAAAGAGTATAATCAATTCTGCAAAACTTTACCCTGATTTAACTACTCCATCAAGAATGGAAAAATTCTGGGAGAGCAGAAGACTAGAATCTTATACTAAGATTAATGAAAGTAAACAGATTCTTAACGAAAACAGAGTTGTAGATAATACTTCTCTATCAGATGAACAAATAGATGCATTCATCTCAAAAATTAAAAATTTAGGATATTAACTCATTATATAATAGGTAGTTATGTGTAAAACCCTAATTACCAATAAAAATGGAAAAAAATGACATTTTTGAGTTAATATATAATAAAAAAAAAACAATTAAAATTATGAATTTTATCGTAGATAAAGCAAAAGCTTTGAAAAAATGGGCTCCTGTTCTTGACCACTTACAAGTAAGTGATATTGAAAAAAGAACTTGGATGGCTGAATATGCTGAAATGCATCAGCTTAATGAAAATGTTGCTTATAGCACATTAGGTAACATTTATGGTATGGGTAATGTTCAAGCTCCCGTTATCGGTGGTGCTGGTCTTTATGGTGGCACAAACACTTACACAGGTACAGGTGCTCCTGTAACTACAGGTGCTATCGGTTCAGGTGATGTAGCTCAAAACTTACTTCCAGTATCAATGAAAATTGCTGCTCAAACAATTGGTCTTGACCTTGTTGCAGTAAAACCAGCTTCTTCACCAAGATTAGAATTGTTATTCGTAGATTTTAAATACGATAACAATCCACAAGGTCATGGTAATTTAGATGGTGATGAACAACCACTTGTTTTCAAGTTAAATGTTACTGATAAAACAACTCTTTTAAACCAATTAACATATACACTTGGTGTTTTAACAACTAAAGAACTTATTGGTGGATTAGATAAAAGAGTATTTGTTACTTTAACTGGTGGTTCATTCACTAACGTATTTGAACCTACAACAACTCCTCCAACAGGTAATAAACTTGGTGTTTTAGAATTTTTAGGTTTTTCAAGAGTTGATGGTCTTCCTATGTTTAGATCATACAGACAAAACAACAACGCTGCTGCAGGTAATTGGGGATTTGACCAAAATAAAAACACATTCGGTTACGCTACATCAGTTGTATCTCAATTAGAAGGTGCTTATTTCTATCATTTAAGTGGTAGTTCATTACTTCAAATTACTGGTGCAACTATTGAGTTAGTAAGCACAATGGAAGATCACCTTCCTGGTTTCTCAGCTGGTTGGTACATTAACCATGCTATGAGCCGTCTTGAAGATGAAAACACTTATCCTGGTGTTATTGGTCCAGACGTATTCACCAAATCTGTTGCAGTAGGTGACATCGAAATTTCAAGTGCATTAAAACGTACACAAATTGAAGATATTAAAGCTTCAACTGGTATGGACATTGTACAAAAACTTGAATCAGTTCTTATTAACGAACTTACTCAAACAATTTCTAAACAAATTGTTGATAAGATTAGAACTCTTGCAGGCGAAAACAGAGCATCTCACACAACTCCAAAAGACGCTTCAGGTAATTCTAAATTCGACTTTAACGTTGATGATTACACAGCAGTTGCTGGTCCTGCACCTGGTGGTGAAACTTACCACTCAATCCAAAGAAAACTTGTTGCTAAAATCAACAACGCTTCTAACTTTATTGCTACTGACGGTAGAGTAGGTCCTGCTCAATATCTTATCACAAACGGTAACTTAGCTTCCGTATTACAAGATGTTGCTGGATACACAATCGCTCCAACTAACGTTGGTAAATTGAATACAAATGGTCAGTTGTACCCAATGGGTAACATTGGTAACATCACAATCTATGTAGATCCTTACATGAGATGGGATGATAACAGAATCTTCTTAGGAAGAAAGAATTCAGTTGATCAACCAGGTCTTGTATTCATTCCTTACTTAATGGCACAATCAATTTCATTGATTTCCGAAGCAACTTGGGCACCAAGAATGCTTATCAGAAGCCGTTACGCTATCACAGACATTGGTTTCTTCCCTTGGAAACAATTTATGGAAATCCGTGTTACAGACAACAATGGTGTTCTTATCTAATAGACACTTTAATAAAAATAAAAAAAGAGAACTTCGGTTCTCTTTTTTTTTTTATTTAATAAGGTTATGTTTTGAGCTTTTGACTTTTTATTTTTTATATATAAAGGAAATGTATTGAGATATTAAATGATTTTAACTAAAAAACTAACAATAAAAACAACCAATAAAAACATAACACATTACAAAAATTTAGGTTATGAAATAAAATCTGGTGATATTATAGAAATTATACCTGATGAATTACCTTTTAGTAGTAAAACTATAATTGAAGTTTCTTGTGATATTTGTAATAAAACTCAAAAAATTTCCATTTTTTCTTACAGAAGGAATATTAATAATTATGGTTATTATACTTGTAAAAAATGTTCCGATAACAAGAAAAAAGAAACTTGTATTAAGAAATATGGTGTTGATTCATATACAAAAACGGACGAATATATTTTAAAAACTAAAGAAACAAAAAATAAAAGATATGGTAATGAAAATTTTGTAAATATAGAAAAGCAAAAGGAAACCAATAATAAAAAATATGGTAAAGATTATTATATTCAAACTGATGAATTTAAAAATAAAACATTAGAAACAATGAACAATAAATTTGGAGTTGATTATGCTTTACAATCTGATATAATTTTATCAAAATTAAAAATGACAAATAATAAAAAATATGGTTGTGATTTTGTATTACAATCTGATGAAATAAAAAATAAAATAAAAAACACCAAAAAAGAAAAATATGGTTATGAAAATTATAACAATAGGTTAAAATTTAAAAATACTTGTGTAGAAAGATTTGGTGTAGAAAATCCAATGAAAAATGAAATTATTAAACAAAAATTAATGAATATAATATATGAAAAATATGGTGTTTATTATCCTATGCAATTAGAAGAATTTTATTTAAAGATGATAAAAAATGGTTATAAAATAGAAAAATACGAAAATTCAGATTTATATTATCAAGGAACATATGAAAAAGATTTTTTAGATAAATATTATTCAATAATAAGTATAAAAAGAGGTCCTACAATTAAATATGAGTATAATGGTATAGAACATTATTATTATTCTGATTTTTATTATGAAAAATTAAATTTAATTATAGAAATAAAATCTAAAAAGTGGTATGAAGAACATTTAGAAAAAAACATCATTAAAGAAAAAGCTTGTAGAGAACAAGGGTATAATTATATATTTATTATAGATAAAAATTATACAGTCTTTGATCAATTGATTAAACATGAAATTTATAATAAGAATCATTGTTGGCAATATGATTTAAGATTAAATACCTTAAATGATGATATCGAATATTTGAAAACAAAAAACATAGATATTAATGATATAAATATTAATGATTTTGAATTAAAATATGTTGATAATAATGATAAAGTGACATTAAAAGAAATAACAAAATTTATTAAAAAATATGAATGGTTAGGTAAAATGCCAAATAGACCAACTCATAGATTTATTGCAACATATAAAGGAATAATAGGTGGTGTTATAATTATGTCTATACCTAATTCTTTTTCAAAGTTTTTAGGTGACGATACAAAGGATATAGAAAAATTGATAAGTAGAGGTGCTTGCGCATCTTGGACACCAAAAAATTTAGCATCTAAATTGTTAATGTGGTCAATAAGATGGATGGTTAAAAATACAAATTTCAGGATATTTGAAGCATATTCTGATACAGAAGCAAAAGAAATTGGTACTATTTATCAAGCATGTAATTTTTATTATTTGGGTCAAAAATTTGGTAGTGATAAATTGTATTTTAATTTAAATAATCCAGATATAGGTTGGGTTAATAATAGAAATTATACAAAAATCAAGTATATGCAAAAAATAGCAAAACTAAATAACATAGAATGGAAGGAGAATTGGGGTAAAAAATATAAAATTTTATGGGAGAACATGCCACAAGAGGTATCAACTTTTTTAAAAGAATATTCAAAAAGAGAATTAAATAATTGTCTAGTAAGGAAAACATCAAAAAAACATAAATATGTTTATATATTGGGTAAAAATAAAACAGAAACTAAAAAATTAAGAAAATTATTTTTAGAAAAGAATAAAATATACGATTATATCAAGAGATAAATTTATGAAATTTAATAAAATATAGACAAAAGAGAAAAATACGAAGTTGTATTCACAACAAAAACAAATTATGAAAATTACATTAAAAAATTTAATGAAATAATTGAATTAAGGAAACTAAATTAATGAATTAAATAAAGAAATATTTTATTATAAATAAAAAAAAGAACCAATTGGTTCTTTTTTTATAAAGTTAAATCTGTAATATCAAATTCTTTGTTAATATTACCACATTTCTTACAAGCAAACATAGGCATTGGTATTAACGTATCCTTTGAACTTCCTGTAATAAGTTTTGATATTTTTCTTAATTTAATAACTTCTTCAAATGTATCATGACCACAAGATTCACACTTGATTTCAGTTGCATTCTTCATCATTTCCATTGAAACTCTATGAGGTTGTTGCATATATTTATTATTATTTTTTTTTACATTAGACTATCTTCTAATTCTTTTAATTCTCTTTTCAATTCATCTAATTCATGTGCTTTTTGAATCATCATATTTTTATATTTTTTTCTATCAGCATAAATTTCACCCATAACTTGTGTTACTACTCCAATTTCATTCTTAAATACAGCACCATTTTTTGTAATAATGTCAGTTGGATCTAATTCTATTTGTTGACCGTTAAATAAAGCATAATTTTCATTTATTTTCTGACCCTTATATGAGTCCGCAGATATATTAAATTGTCGCATTGTTGTTGGATATAGTGAAGCAAAGTCAAAACAAGCAGTCCAAGTTGCCATACCTCTGATTGGCTCTTTTACCCAACCACCAATTACAGCAGAACCACCTACACTTTCTTCATTCTTAACCAAAACTATATTCTTTTGTTCTCTTAATTTCTTTCTCAAAATACCTTCAGTGATAGAAAGAGTTGATAATGCTTTTGTTACAGTTGTTCTACTTAATGTTGCAATACCATAAAGAATATCAGCAAGTTTTGATTTTTCGTGTATTAATTGAACAAGAATTGAGTCAACTGCATTATAATACACGAACTTTTTGAAATCTTGTTCATATAATATTTTAAGGTTACCTTCATAATTAACTTTCTTTACTTTAAGAACTTTGTCTGAAACAAAATCCAATCCTAATGATTCTTTTACTTTAATAGATGTGTCCCACTTAGAAAATATTTCCATATAGTCAATAATAATTCTATGTGCTGGCAATTCACAGTAGTTTTTTGGATCATTTTGATTTTCTTCATAAAGAAGACCAGTATATGAAGACATTGATGGATCAATACCTAATTTTCTTGCTCTATTTACTAAAAATACCCAGTCATAGTGTTTGAAATTCCAACCTGTCATAACAGGCATCTTAGGTACAAATACTTTAAAGAAATTTAACAATAATTCATATTCATTTTTATACTGAACATATTTAAACTCCCATTCTCTATCAAAAATACGTCCGTATTCATTATTAATATCGTTTTGGATTGATTTTTGATCTTTTTGTGATAATGGGTCTATTCCAATGACAAGTGCTTTATTTTTGCAAATAATTGAAATTGAAAGAATTTTACTTTCAGCCAAATGAGGTTGAGGTTTCTTATCAAGAATTTCATTTTCAATATCTATAAAGTATATATTTGGTTCGTGATAATCAAATAACATACTTTGTTCTTCTTCTGGTAATGTGTCAAGAAAATCATATATGGAATATTTATTAGGATGTTTTGTGTAAATTTCTTTTACTGGACGTCCATCCCAAGTAACATATTTTCCAGACCTATCGGGATCATCTTGTGATGTAGGTATAAATTTTGTTGGAGTCCAAGGATAATATTTAAGTTTTATTTGACCAGATTTATCAATGTATGAACATATTAAATTATGATTCTTATATTCAAAGTCTACAAGCATTTATATTTTGATTGTTTTTTTTTTTTGGAAATTTTTCCATATATTATATATGAATATAAGGTTTAAGTTTGTAATATTCTTTCTAATTTTTTATCTCTCAAATATCTTTTAGTTGGTCTGAAAAATCCTGGATGCATTTCCAAACAACAAGTATCTATTGGATCATATACATTTAAAGTATAATGCGATCTTTTTTTATATTCTATTATTATAAATTTATGACTTCTATTAATATCAATATTATTTAAGTTTGGATTTTCCCATAATTCTACTTCCATGCCAATTGGATAATATTTGCGTAATATTTTAATTTGCCAATTTAAATCACTGATGTTCCAGTTGATATTATTCATTGTTATATAATTCCAAGATTCTTTTTGCATCAGACTTTAATCAATTAATATGGAGAAATTTAAATATATCATTAAAGAAGTTATAGAAGATATAAATGGTAACAGACTTTATAATGAGGCTCAAAGAACAGAATAGAAAGAACTTTTAAATAACAATTTTCTGATACCATTTTAAAATCTTTTATAATTATTTGCAACTTAAATAAGTTTATTATTTTCCCTATTTTTTATTTCTATGTTTGCAATATCATAATAATATATTTTATTTCCTATATTGTCTAATTTTTCGGTTTCTCTTATTCCATCAAAAGAATATTTTATAATATGTCTATACCAATTTATTTTTCTTTCATCTGTTGTTGATCCAATTGATAATTTTACATTATTTAAATTATTCCTTTTTTAAATTACACTTGTACAACCATTGGATGTTGGAGAAGGTTCTGTCGTATCTTTACTACATGATGTAAGACTAATTGCAAATGCTGCAATTAAGATAAAAATGATTTTTTTCATATAATTTATTTATTTTTTCACACAATGCAAATAACAACGACCATTAGAATTAGTTGTCTTATTTTTACATCTGGTTCCTTTTTTTGTTGTTCCAGTACATTGTCTTAATGTGGAAGAACTACTATTAGTTTTAGTTGAACTGCCATCACAACAATTAGTACCTACTTTCCTATTATGTATTTTACAATAGCAACTGTTTGATTTACTTCTATTACACTTTTGACAAAGTAACTGAATATTTGAAGCATCGTTACTATCACCACAAGAATATGGTGTAATATGATCATATTCCAAACTTTCAGAACTACCACAACATTGGCAAACAATATCTCTTGCATAAACGATTTTTTTTGTCGATTCAGAAATAGTCCTATTCTGAGAATAACTATAAAAATTAAATAGAAGTAACGATAAGATTAAATATAAATATTTCATAGATTTTTTAAAATATATAATAATTTATATAAAAAGTTTTCTATAATTTCCCCAAAACGAAATAAAATATAATTTTACTTGCTAGTCCTTCTTTTGGTTCGGCAACAATGATGTTTTTATTCTTTGTTAAGAATTCTGAAAACTCGAAAAGGAAGAATTTTTCATCACCACTAATAAGATTCTTTGTTGTATGTACCAGAAGGTTTTTCTGGTGATGAGTCTGTCATGCAGATAAACTCTGCAGCCATTTGTATTTGTGTTTTTAAACTTGGTATGTTACTTAATTTTGAAAATGTTGTATAGGCTCCAAGTTTTCTCATACCCATCAACAATTCTTTACCTGCGCCTTGTGAGATAATATAACCATCATCATATAAGTCAGGATTACCTCTTAGTTGTTTATAGAAAACGCCTATTAAAGTTTTATTTTGAATTGCTGCAAGAAAGTGATATTTATTTGATTTGTTTGCGAAATTACATTTACCAGGATCTTCTTTAACTAATTCTACAATTTTACATATATCGTTGCCGTAACCATCTTTAAAATCTACTACTTTATAAACATTATAAACATTAATAAAATCATAATAAGATAGTTCAACTTATCTTTATTTCATTATCTTCATTATTCTCTTTTATGAAATTATTATAATTCTTCATTGATATAAATTTTAATAGCTTTATTTATTGATGAATATTGAAAATTTTCAAATTTATATTTGATTTTTTGATATAATTTTTTTCTTATTCTTGTTTTATTTGCAAAAAATCCATCAAAATATTGTGGTTTATTATCTATCATAATGTATTTAATTGATTTAGATTTATCAATACGTAATGTTTTTTCTTTTATTGGGTAATTAATCTTTAAATAATTTAGTATAATTGATATTTCATCTATTTTTGGTATCCATTCTTTATTCTCATTAACAAATTGATCGAATTTATATATTCTACTTTCATTTATTATTGAATAACTTTCATTTTTCTTAGGTTTTAAATATTTTACTGGTTTAAATAGTTCTTTGTCAGGATAATCTAATTTCTGTACTTTATCCTTATCTCTTTTACTCCACGATGGAGCAAAACTAAACATTTGGTCAAAATCTTCATAAGTATCAAGTTCTTTATGAACTTCTTGATCTAATGGGTTTTGTGTCCAATAATGATTTGCATATTTTTGGTCTGTTAAATCACCAATACATTCTCCAAAATTACCTTGACCAAACCTTGTTATATAATTCCAATCTGGGTTTTTACCAGAATATTGTATTTTGTTTGACATATCATATGCAACATCATCGGTTATATCAGTATCATTTTTAGTATCATAATGATTCTCATAGTCCTTGGTTGTTTTTTCACCGATGTCTCCAACTTCTTGATTCATCATATTTTGAATCATTAATAACTGATATAATGATTGTTTCCTAATAAGACCCATAGAATTACTATTTTTTAATGTACTTCATTAATTTTTTAACTAATTATTTCTTACTTTTTGGTCCTTCAAAATCAGACTGTAACATTTGTGAAAATGTTTTAACACTTGTATTTTTATTTGTTATCTTATTATCACTGGTTTTATCACCTTTACCATCAACTGTTTTATCAGGTGTATTTTCACTTTTACTTATTTTTCCACCTTTTGGTTCTTGTGACAAATCTTCTAATTTATCAATTTTATTATCTTTATAAATTTTTGAATTTTGTTTGGAATCTTTTGTTTCTGAACCTTTTCCATCAATTTTTGGTGCAATAGTATCACTCTTTGTTTTGATTGAAGTACTATCAAAATCATCTGCTAAGTCAGATAATTTTTTAATTTTGACTTCCTTATTATTCTTATCTGAAATTTTTTGGTCTTTTACATCTGTTCCTTTACCATCAAGTTTTGTAGAGTATCCACCACCTTCTTTTGGAGCACCGCCAAGTGATTTGTTATTAGGTCCTTGTATAGAAATATCAACTTTTTTATTAGTTTCTTTTTCTGGTTTATAACCTTTTAATGCTTCTTTCATTGTTATTTTTACCAATCCATATGGTTCAACGATAGAATCAACAATAACATCATTGCCTTCAATTCTATTGATATAACCTTTCACTTTACCTGTATCAATAAAATTTCCAACCAAACCTACCACCATTTCTTTTTTAGCGTTGTATTCTGGTTCGGAAAACCAATTTTTAATAGTTTTCATATTTCTATTAATTTCTACTGGTGTGTCATTTGGACCATTTTCGAACATTTTGTCAAAACTTAAAATATTTTTCATATTATTTGTATTTATTTTTTAATATTTTGGAAATAATCCAAATAAGTTATTTATTTTGTTTTTAAATTATTTAATTTAACTAAATTTACTAAATTGTTTTCCAATTTTTCTAATCTATCTATGATTTCATTAAATATAATATCATGATTTTTTAATACAATTTGAATATCATTTAGAGTTTCTCTAAAGTATTCATGTTCCTTATTATTTTTTACTAATTTTGATGCAATTTTTTGAAAATTTTTACTTAAATCTTGTAGAACATCTTCATTATACTCATTTACCGATTTTTCAAAATTTTCACACATTTTTATAAATTCGTCTTTTTCATTAAATTTTTCAAAATTCATAATTAACATCTCATTTTTCATTTTTACCTTTGTTGGTGCATCTGGTATGTCAATCTTAATCATTTGATCAATGGTAGCAATTTTTCTCTTACCACTTTTATCAGCATCAATAGGATCGTGAATCCATAAAACTTTTGCACAATCTTTTTCTGAATCACTTCTTCTATCTGTGACACCACCTTGTTTTTTTATTTCATCATTTATCCTCTTTAATTGATTTAAAGTGGAATTTCTTAACATTGGCATATTTTTAATTTATTTTTATGGGTTATCTTAGGTTTATTATAACCTTCAACACCAACAGCTTTTAATCGTGAATCTTTTTCTTTTGATTCAACTATAAAGTTCTCAAATGATTTAATATATTTCATGATAGGATATACCATTTTTGAATATATATTAATTATATAAAATGAAAAAAAAAACACTTTACACAGTGTCTTTACCTAATAATTTTTTAACTTTTTTCTGTTATCTGTAATCCAACCAATCCACGTTTCTATGTGCTTTCTAAAATAGTGTGTTGCAACGAAGAATGAAAACAAACATCATTGTAAATCTTCTTCATTTTCTCCTGATATTCCACTTTCTGAATCATTACCTAATATTCGTTTGAGTTTTTCGTTTCGTTGTTTCCTTAATTTTTCTTCTGGACTTTCATATATAAAATCCATATAAAATAACATACCAATTGGTGCTGATAATGGTTGCACAGAAACTAAACCAGGGTTATGACAATCTTTCTTTTCAACTATTATATCTTCATATTCTTCTTTTGATACAACATCTTGAAATTCACTATCACTTAAAATTCTTTTAAGTTTCAGAATTCTTTTTCTTCGCTGTATTCTTTCATCAGATTCATAATCAAATCCCAAAGCAATGGTTCCGGCTGCGATTCTTTTAGCAATAGGTAATAATGATGGAAATGAATTTGTTGTTCCTGTATCTTGAAATATTTGAGCTTGATGCATTTCAGCATATTCTGATAGCCATTCCTTTTTATCTTCATCAACATTAAGTTTGTCCAATATCACACTCCACTTGTCTTGAACCTTTTTCTTTTGATTCTCGTCCATAAATTCGTTCTAATTTTTTGTTTCGCAAGTCCCTCTTCTCTTTTTGCAAACTCTAACAACTCTTTCTTCTTCTGATTCTAAAGAAGAAGTACCAGATCAAGCAAATGTATATGATGTTACACCCATTTGTGTAGGTTGATAAAATGGTTGATAGTAACTAATACCACTTACTATAAAATTACTCATTTTTAAAAATTCTTTTTATTTTCTTTTCACGAAGTTTACGTTTCTTTTCACGTTTTTTTTTCTAAGTTTTTCCTCAGGTGATTCGTAATCATCTGCATATGTAAATCCTGTCACCATTTTATTTATCGGTTGAGCCTATACCACCAGTTCTTTTTTGAGTTTCTGAAACATTGTCGGCTACTAAATAATTTTTGAAATACCTTGAGCAATTCTTTCACCAACCATAATAGATTGTGCTTCATCACTTTCATTTCTCAAACAAATGCCAATATTACCATCATTGTCAGGATTGTTATGATAATCAGAATCGATTATACCAGTACCATTTGCTAACACTAAACCTTTCTTAATACCAATAGAACTTCTAACATATATTTCAAGAACTTCATCTTTCATCATATATGCTTTAACATCTGTCCAAAAAATATGTTTATTTCCTGGTAATATAACTGTTTCTTCTTTTGAATAGAAATCATAACCAGCAGATAATTGACTACCTCTTGTCGGTAGTATCGTTTCTACATTTTGTATTTTTTTTTTTGTGTTTTTCTTCTACTTCTTCAAAACCACGAGTCTTTACAGGTGGTGGAAAATTAAGTATTTCTTGTGTTATTTCTTCTCTTTCTTTTTCTGTTCTAATGTGTTTTTCTTCCATGTATAATTATTTTATTTTTCTGGCAATCCGTTAATTGCTAATTGTAAGTTAACCTGAATGTTAAATCTTTCTCTATTGATGTTACATAACCTTGAACTATATCAAGGTATGGTAACTTTTTTATCTCAAATGGTATTTTCTCTGGATCTATTAAAAACTTTCTTTCAATTTCTTTGTATCGCATAAAATTTTGATTAAGAATGTCTAACACCATAAATTAATTTTACTTCACTTTCATCTACACCAAGTTGTTCAGCGATAAATTTTGATTTTTCTGATAATAACTTCATATCTAATTCGCCAAAATCGCCTTCACATGGGTCATAATTTTCTCCTTCTACATAAAGAGATGCCATCTTTTTTAATGCTTTCGTCTGAAGGTACACCAAGTATAATAAAACTACTTGAACTTTAATTACTTACAAAACCTTGTCTAATTTTCATAAAAAACATTTTCTTTTTTATATTATTAATCATCTGAATTGTTTAATAATCTTTCTAATTTTGATTCTCTTAATACATAATTGTAATCTTTTATAGGTATAAATCTTCTTGGTATTATTTCACAAAAATAATAACCTGGTTTAATTTTCTGTATGGCACAATTGGTGCTCTCAAATTCTTTAACTTTAACTATACAACAAGGAAGTAAATTTTTATATTTTTCAGCTATTATTACAATATTACCTTGCTTCATTTCTTCAATTATCATTTCCATATCTTCGTAGTGTATAAGATTAAATGTTTTAAAAATATCAAGAGCTAAATCTTTTATATTTGTTGGTAACCTATCAAATTCAATTTCCTCAACACCTTTATTAAATAAATCTGGTTGAGGTATTATCTTGTATTTTATAAAATCTATCATTTGATTTGGATAAGACTTAAATAATTGAAATATTTCTTCTTTATCATTAACAATATAATGTTCATTATTTATTGCAATTTTCATTTTTTGAAATTTATCTAGGTGATTCCAAATCTTTTCATAATGTAATGGATTTGTGACTTTTCTTTCACAATATTCATCTAATAAAGAAAATGTTTCAATTTCATCTTCTATTTTAAAATCTTTAATTTTTAATTCCTCTATATATGGCTCAGGATCAAAGATAATATTATGTCTTACTATCTCCCTTTTCATACTATATGTCAATTTATCCCAAAAACTTTGATATTTAAAATCTTTTTTACTACATACTCTTAATTTTTGTAATTCAGAAAGTCTATCAAAAAATTCTTCTACATCAAAATCATCTCTTTCTAATAATATATTTAATTCATCATCGTTTGGTTGTGGTGTATATTTTCGCCAATCAAAATTATTAACATATTGTATTACACTATATTTTTCAACTGTTGTTAATTTAGACCATAATTCTTCATATTTTATATTAAAACTTTGAAGAAGGTATAATTTTTGTTCGGAATCTAATCTATCCCAGACTTTTACATAATCAAAATATGGATTTTTTAATATTTTATCTTGAATATATTCTGGTAGGTCAAAGAAATCTTCTATATCAGAAATATATGTATCATATTCATTTTTAAATTTATCAATCATTATTAGTTATTACTTTTTATGAAAAAAAAACCTCTTAACTTTAGGTGAGGTAAGAGGTTTATTCAGATATGAAAAAGAAAAATTATTCTTGTTCAGGTACAAATCCTTTTACGGGTTGTTCTGGCTCCATAGCGCCAGTCCAGATTCTAAAATCTGTATTCAATCTTTCTTTCAATACATTGTAAGCATTATATAATTTATTTATATCAGCAATTTTTTGTAAAACTGTTGCAAATGTGTAAAATTCTTTATCAAGACCTTTTACTGTATGTTTGCTTAGGAAATGATACAACATAACAACATTCTTAATGTCTATTGTAACAATCATTGAATTAAGATTTTTTGGTAAAGACTTATCAAGTTCTTTCCATTGTTTCAAATATTTTTCATTCAATTCAATGATATTAAAAACTTCATTACCATCATATGTCAATTTTCTAATTGCAGATTCAATGAATTTGTATTCTTCTCTGGTAAAAGTAATATTGAATTGTAATTCGTTTAATATATGACTTATGTTTTTATTAAGAAATGAACCAATAGCAAAGATTTTTGTCTTTTCATCTTCAGTCATGTTCTTAACTTCTTCTTTTTCAATGTTATATTTATTAATAAAAGATTTAACATTATTAAAAGATTTTGTTAATTTTTCTTTATATTTAACATCAACGTATAGGTGTTCTAATTCTTTGATTACATTTTCAGCTTCAAAAGTTTTAGCAATGTTATTTTCTCTTTCGATAAGATTTAACATTTCATAACTTTCATCTAAATTAATTTCATTATCAGATGAAAAATCATGATTTACCAAATTATCAAGTGGATCTATAACATTTTCTGCAGTAATTTTGTTTTCATCCTCAATTACGAAATCGTTTGTATTTGTTATTTCTTGTACATTGTTTTTTAATTCTTCTGGCATATTATTATTTATTATTTTTTTATTTATTATTTTTTATTTATCTTATTTTTAGTATATATTGGTTTAAATAGGTTTCAATACATTATTCTTGGTTTTTTTTCTGATCTTCGTATAATCTTTCTACTTCCACAGCTCTTTGAACTTTGTCATAAGTATATTTTTCAATTATACCTTCTGTTGCATAAAAATTAGCTTTACCTATTTTGAATGTACCTTTATCCAAATCATATTCAATCAAATCAATACATTGGTCAAATAAGATTTTGTTAATATCTTCATCTTCTGTGCTAAATGCATCAAAATATTCTTCGTTTACTTGAACAAGAATATCTTTATTCATAATAACCGAATATTGATCTGGTATTTTTGTTAGTTTTATTAATTGTTTTTGTTTACAATTTGATTGAAAATAAAATTTCAAATCAATGGGAATGTTAAATGTATTTAATCTTTCAATGAAAAATTCAACAATGTCTTTTTCTAATTCTTTAAAATTTTCTTTTGCCATAAATTAAATATTTTTTAGTTTTATTTTTTATATATTAGTTGTTTCATGAAGTTTATAAAAATTACAAAATAAATAAAACAATTGCACCAGCAATTAATAATAATATTAAAGCAATTAAATTTCTTGCAATTTTAACTGTTTTAAGAAATTTAAATTCAACAACAACAAGTATATTAGTTGGACCAATTTGATCAGCTCTCGATAAACCAACAAGTTCCATTAATCCATATTTTTTGAATTGTAAATTTAATTCTTTAATAAATTTTTTTGTTTCATTATCAAAATATTGATAACCATATCTTTTAACATTTTCTTCTATTTCAGGAAGAAGATTAATAACAGTGTAAAATCTATATACACGGTCATAATTCATATCTTTTATTTTGTATGTTGTTTGATATGAATTTTGTAGAAAATAATTTTTTATATCTTTTGTGTGTTTTTTTATTGTTTTAATATATTGAAACAATAATTTCCATTTTTTGAAAAATCCTATAGTTTCCATTCATTTATATAAGGTATTTTCCTTATATATTTAAAAATACTAAATTTGTTTTAAAATAATTTTAGAACCAACTACTAATCATTTCCTTCTACATTTTTACTTTCTAATTTTTCTTGTTTTTCTTCTTCGGTAAATCCAGCCATCTTACTAATATTATTATCGATATTCTTAATGTATTTTAATAGTTCATCTTCAAAGGATTTTGCAGATTCTTCTGGTTTTTTAACAATTGCACCACCATACTCAGTATTCATTGCACTAAAACTACTTGTTTTGCCACCAATAGTATTAGATAATTCATTAAACAATTGACTAACAAAACCACCATCATCCATAATTTCACTTAATGTTTCTGATTTGTCTTCAATAGCACTTAAAACCGATTTTAATTTTGTTTCATCTACAAGTGACATTATATGTAATCCAGCATTTAATCTATTTATAGCATCGATGTTTCCTGCATCTATATCAGATATTTTATCTGCCAGATAATCAATAGCATTAGCTACATCGCTTATACCAGACAAATCAAACCAAGAAATTTCAGACAATTCTTGAAGTGCATCAATTAATGACCACAACGGGTCTATTTTTTCTTGTGTTGGAATAACCTCTATCAATGTTTGTAAAGATTTTGATATTTTTGAAGCAATACCTTCACCTTCAAAAACAGAACCAAATTCTTCATAAGTATCTGACATCCATTCTGTAAAGTGATACATTGTTTTTGCAACATTTATAATTCTATCCATCGCTAGCCAAAAATCATCAATTGTGCCTAATACTATACCAACTTTAGTTATTTCATAAGCACCATTCTTTATAAGATCAATAAACGAACTTACCCATTCTTTATTTGGTAAATTAATTGAATTCATTTCATTAAAAAATTCTGCGGTTTGTAACATTATTTCAATTAATGATTTAACATTAAATATACTATCAAAATCACCATCAACGCTAGCAAAAGCATTTAAAGCAGCAACAATACCTTCTGCCCAATCTGGACTAGGAACTTTTGAATCATCAAAAATTATATCACCTGTAAAAATTTTACCAACTTCAATTAAACCCTCTGACAAACCTTTCATAATAGCAATGGCACCATCATCATCATTTAAATCACTTGCATCTATATCAACACCAGCTTCTTTTAAAGATGCAATAGCTTCAGCAAAGGCTTTTAACGAACCACCAACACCTTCTGCCCAATCTGGACTAGGAACTTTTGAATCATCAAAAATTATATTATTACCTGTAAAAATTCTACCAACTTCAATTAAACCATATGATAAACCTTTCATAATAGCAATGGCACCATCATCATCATTTAAATCACTTGCATCTATATCAACACCAGATTCTTTTAAAGATGCAATAGCTTGGGCAAATGAAGCAATAGAACCACCAACACCTTTTGCCCAGTCTTCAGAAGGATAATTCCCATCAAAACTAACATTTTTATTATTACTAAATATTCTACCTGATTCAATCAATGCTTCAGATGTACTAATTATAAAAGCTTTTAAATCTATTTCACCACCACCTGCAAGTCCTAAAGAGAAGAAACTTATCATATCACTAAGCATTTGTAACTTTGTCAATTCTATCAATACTTCTGAAAATGATTTTATTGATTGACCAACACCTTTTGCCCAATCTTCTGTTGGATAGTTACCACCAAAAACATTTGGTGCAGAATTAAATATTTTTCCAGCAGTTAATAAAGCATTTGAAACTTCTATTATAAATGAAGGTAAATCAATTTCTACTGAACCACCAAAGAAGAAACTTATCATAGATGATAACATTTGAAGTTTTGTCAGTTCTATTAATACTTCAGAAAATGCTCTAATTGATTCACCTACACCTAATGCCCAATCTGGACTAGGATAATTACCCCACTTACCTTTTGATAATATCTTATCGGCTTCAACTATAGCTTCTGCAATTAACAAAATACCAGCTATACCTGCAGATAACATAGCTAAACCAAATCCAAATGTTCCAAAAATAAATGCGCCAAGAACTATCATTGGTGTTCCAAATATAAGCATAGATAGACCTACACCTAATGCCCAATCTGGTGGTGGATATGTTGAATAATTACCAGCACCTACAATCCAAGATGTTAAAACAATAGCGGTTGCAATAAGTGGAATACCAAGTAAACCAGCGGTTAATGCAAGATAACCTACTCCACTTGAAACTAAAATACCTATAAAAGCAACAGGCATTGTAAAAAGTATCAAAGACAAACCTACACCAAATGACCAACCAGCATCTGGATAAGCACCATAATTACCAAAAGATAAAATCCAAGAAGCGGCAACAATAGCCATTGATATTAATGTAATAGCTAAAACACCAATTGCTAAGTCTTTTATCTTTTCTGGTTTTGTTAAACCAACCTCATTTAACAACATTATAGTTGGAACCATAGCCAATGTAGCAATTCCAATTGCTATACCAGCCAACAACACATCAAAAAATGGAACAGGTTGAACAAATTGTAAAATATATGATGCGGCAACGATTCCAGCGGCTATTATAGGTATGGCTAAACCTGCAAACATAACATCTTTCATAGATGCGTTTTTCAAACCTTTAATCATATAACCTATACCCAATACAATAGGTAACATAGCAACTGAAACCATTAAAGCACTTAATGCTTGTTTAAAAGTAACTTCTGGCATATATTGTAGTGCATAACCAGCACCTACGATACCTAAAGCAATAGCAGGTAATAACAATGGTACTAATGCGGCTTTTGCCATATCTTTAAAGCTGACTTTATCAATACCTTTCATTATTAAAAATGTTGCTAAACCCATTGTAGCACCAACAAAAACAATGGTTATTAATTCTTTAATATTAAGAATAGGTATTTGTTTTAAGATTAAACCTGATACTAATATTGCACCAGACATTAATACCAATACTGCAGCACCCATCACAAGCTGCTTCCATCCAAGCGGTTTACCTTTATCATCTTTTAATACAGCAACTTTGGCAAAAGCCATGGCTACAAACATTATACCCATTCCAAGAGCCACAACAGAAAGAAAATCAACCGCACCAACTATTTTGAAAGCCATACCTATAGCAAGTACACCAGAAGCAATGAGAATAATTGTTTTAACACCATCTATAATTTTATCTTTATTCTTTTTATCAGAAACATCACCAAACATACCTGTTTCTTTCTGTTTCTTTTGGTCTTTAATAGCTTTTAATATTTTTTCTGTATTCTTATTAATTTCGACGGTATTTTCTTTTACTTCCTCAATATTTTTAGCCAAATTTGAAATTGCTTCAGCATCAAGATTTTCCAATAATTGATTAACAACTTCTGTAGGACCAATTTTTTGTTGTTCCTTCAAAAGTGTAACCAAATCTTCTAAAGCAGATGTGAAATTAGTAAGTTTGTCAATAAAATCTTGTTCTTTTGCCATTATTTATTAGTATTTTCTAATTTTTGTTGTCTTTCTGTTGATTTTAAAATTAAATCATCAAATTTTTTCAATTCTTCCACAAGATCAGTTAAACTATCTTGTAGTGATTGTACTTTTTTATTTAAATCTGCTTGCATTTTTGCATCTCTAGTTTCTTTTGCCTGACTACTAAATAACTCAATTTTTTTATTTATTTCTTCAATTCTATTATTGACTGTAATCTTTTGATTTTCATAATTTTCTATCTCCTTCTTGATATCAGCTATTATTGCGTCATTTGGCTTTTCTTCAAATTTCATCTTATCAAGTGTTTCTTTACCTTTTGGTGTTTTAGCTTGTTGTGCTGCGACTTTATTAGTAATGTCTTGTTTTACCTGCTCTAAATCTTCTTCATTGATTTTCTGAACAAATTTTAAATAATTTTTCATAACTATAACAGAATTTTATTTATATATAAAATATGTGGTACTTGAAAAAATGTTAATTTTTAATATAAAACATTTTTTAAGATTTTAACGTATAATATATTAAAAACTAATATTTTAAAAGATTGATAATCAATATCATTTTTTAAATTAAATAAAAATAGTATCTTTGTGTATGAAAGAAAAGAAAACATTATCAGATTATATTTTTTCAAAGAAAACACTAGATGAACAACTGTTAGCTTTTGAAAGAATGTGTTATGAACCTTTCTATCAAAAAGTAGTTGAAGGATTTATATATGAATCAGAAGATTTATATAATGCTATGGAATTCTTTGAAAGAGTGAATGAAACAAAAAAGTCTGATTTTCTTGCTTCTATAATAGACAAATATTATGAAGGTTACATTCAAAAGAAAATGAATGAGTTAATAAAAGAAGAAAAATATGAAGAATGTAACAGAATTAAAAGATTTATAAAATATTGATATACATTAAAATTTTTATAAATTATTTTTTATTTTGATTATTTTGCTGTATCTTTGTATAAATAATAAAAACATATAAAACTAAGAAAAAATGAAAGAAATATTCAACAACATAAAAAGAAAACTTGAACAGGGTGATATAAATACTGCATATGACAGATTTTTAAAAGTTTGTAATACTTTATATTACAATAAATTGATGGATGGTTTCATCTTTGAAAAAGAAGAAATTGCAGAATGTTTAGATTATTTCATAGAAATTAATGATTCTGAAAAAATTTCAAAAATAATTGAATTACTTGATAAATATTATAATGGTTACGTCACTGAAATTTTTGAAGGTTATTTAAAATCAGAAAAGTACGAAATGTGTGCTAAAATGAAAAAATTTTTAAAATAATATCTTTCAATATAATGAAATAAAAACCGCTCATTGAGCGGTTTTTTTATTCTATGTTATTTATATTGTTTTTATTTCTATGTTGTTTTAGTTTGTATTGGTATTTGTGTTTTAGTTTGTTGTGTTGTTTGTTGAGCTGGTTGTGTTGGTGTTTGTTGATTTTTAGGTGTTTGTTGATTTTCAGGTGTTTGTTGATTTTTAGGTGTTTGTTGATTTTTAGGTGTTTGTTGATTTTTAGGTGTTTGTTGATTTTTAGGTGTTTGTGTTGGTATTTGTTGAGTTTGTGTTTGTTGATTTGATATTGTCTCTTCTTTACCAGATGCTAACGCCTTTGGTTCTTTTTTATCATTTAAAGATTTTGCCTCACTATTAGCTATTTCTATTCTTTTATTAACCTCTGACATACAAAATTTTGTATTTTTAGCAATAATTGCTAAAATAGATGTCATATCAACACATTTTACAGGTGTTTCTTGCGATTCGTTTATTTTTGTAAATTTTTGCATAACTAAATATTTATATTTTATTAAATGTGGAATATATATGATTTAAGACATCATCTTTTAACATTTTAGTTGTCTTATCATCTCTTAATATATCCATTTTACTTGTTATCCAGTAATCTTTATCATTAATTTTAAATGTATCTTCAAATAAAAAATTAAATTGATATTGACTATAATTAGTGTCATTCAAATTTTTATAATCTTCATAATCTACAACTTTCCAATTTTTACTGTCAATTTTACATATCCAAGTTGATTTAGTAATATATTTATCATCACCGATAACATTTATTTGGAACATTTTTTTTGGACCAGAATGTGGATTATCCTTAAAAATAAAAAATGTTCCTAATTTATCAGTACCATTAACATATCCTGTTTTTTTAACAAATAAATTATATTTTGTTGGTCTAAATGCATCATATAAATCTTTAAAAAATGATAATTCTGCATTATCTGTTATTTTCTTAGAATACAAATCATAACCACTATAATTATATTTTTGTATAATTTGTTTTATTTTTTTTGGATCAGTTTCTTTTGCAATTTCACTTTGTATTTTATTAAAATCATATATACCAATATATTTAAATATATGCAGATTTGATTTTTCTAATTTTTGAACTACTAAAACATAATTTTTATCAGATTTTTTAGGTTTAAATGATATTAGTCCATACTGTTGGTCACTTAATGACTGACTTACCAATTTCATTTTATTATCTAATTCTGGATTTTTATTTAAATATCTACTATTACTGCTAAGATTTGAATGTTTGTTACTATCTGCAACACTATATTGTGACCATGTTGTTCTGAATTTTTCATCAGAATTCATCAATGCGATAGGATCTAAAGATTCTGGGAAATTATTAGTTTCACTAAAAAATGGAGAAAATGCAGATTTCGACTTTGAAATAAGTTTTAACCAAGTATTTTTTAATTTGGCAGCATCTGTATGTGTGGTTGTGAAATTAACTCTTGAATAATGATTATTATTTTGATCTTTGTATTTTTCACGGTCATAAATCCAAGCAGCTCTTAAAGCAATTTCTTTTAATGCTTCTTTATTAACATTATCTATAGCAGATTTTCTCAATTCAGGATTTTCATCAAATTTTTTAGCCAAATCATTTGGATCTATCTTATTAATATCAATGTCATAATATTTTGATAATTGTTCTTTATAATTTTCTAATTTTTTCCTGTCTTTACCTGTAAATAAATTTTTCACTTTACTTTGGCTAAATTGTTTTGATTGATTCATACCAACCTTTTCATTTGTTTCATATTCCTTTTCGAAATTATAAAAAGCATTTTCTATTAACAACTCATCATAATTACTATTTAAGGCTTCATTTATTGTTGATACAAGATTTTTAAAGGCTGTATAATCATTAAATCTTTGTTCATCTGTATAATTTTTCCTTGTGTCTGGGTGTAAAGATTTAGAAGCTCTTTTGTACGATTTTTTTAATTTTTCTTTTCGTTCATCATCTTTTAACTTATTATACGTTTCTTTGTATATTGATGATATTTCTTTAAAATAATTATCTGATTCTTCAAGTGAAATTTTACCAGCTTTATTTATAATTTGTTCTATCTCTTCGTCATTTAGTTCTTTTTTCTTTTTCTTTTCTTCATCAATGGTTTCTGCTTTATTCTTCAATTCCTCTGATAAAGATTTTAATAATTCTGCATATTTTTTATAATTTTCTGGATTTTCCTTATAAATAGCAATTTTATCAGATGGTTGTGCAATGTTAGATACAATTGACAACATATTACCAATTTGTTCTGATTCTTTTTGCAATGCTTTGCTTATACGAATCATTAAAGCATAATCATTTTCTTTTGCACATTCTTTTTTGAATTCACCAACAAATTTTTGTATCATTTGAATTTGTTTATTGTAATCCAATTCTTTCATCACTTCATATTTAGCTATTTCTTTATTTTCTTCTGGTTTAGGTTCTTCAACTTTTTGTGGTGATGTAGCCAATACTTCTGATATTTCAACTTTAGCTTTTATTTTTGTTGTACCATTTTCGGCTGTTACATCTATTTCAAAATTTTCTTTTAAATCTTCTATAAATTCAGGATTATTTTGATTTTCATAAACCCAAGTAGAATTTTCATCTGTTGTGATTTTTGCTTTAAAATCATCAATACTATTTTTTGGAATTTCAAATTTATATGTCATTGTTTCACCGTTTGATGACGGTAGTTCAGAAACATTTATAATATAATTATCATCATTTTTATTAATTAATATAATGTTTATATCTGCTAATTGAGATTTATCTGATTTTACCTCAACACCATTTTTAGCAACTGCAATTATAATACCTTTCAAATATTGGTCATCTAATTCACTTTTTAATTTCTTTAATATTCCTATGTAAATATTTTTCGTTACAAAACTAAAAAATTTATTAACAGCACGACCTACTAGACAATCACTCCAACCTATTCTATTACTAAAATCCATATTTTCATTCATAGATTTTAATTCTTTTAATTGTCTAAATTCTTTCTGTCCTAAGATATTTTTCATCTTATTTAATGTTATTTTTTAAATTTGAAATTTAAACCATCGTATGTGTGTTTTTCAACACCAATTCTAAAATAGTTTTCTTCAAAACATAGTAGCATAATATCACTCACTTCAGAATCAAATACAATCGAGCCATTTATTTTAAGTATAAATGGTTTATTTTCTTTTAACATAGATGTATATATTTCTTTCTTGGATGGAAGTTTTTGATTAGGTGTTTCGACCATTTTTTCTACCTTTTTCTCAACCTTTTCATCTTTCTTATTTTTAGTAGATTTATTGTTTTTATTCAAAGGTTCCGAAGTAGATATATCAGACATCATTTTACCTTCACCTTTATATTTATATTTTTCGGTTAACTTTTCAGATTTTTGTTCTTTTTTAATAGCCATAATAAATTATTATTTTTAGGTATATATAAATATATAATATCTCAATCATATATATTAATTTCATAAACAAAATTTTTAATATATAAGTATGAAAAGTTATGTACTTATTTAATATATAATATATATGAAATTACTCAAATTTAACAAATACAGTTTTTTGAAAGAAGCATATTCCGACTGGAATCAGTTTGCTCAACAAGGTATAACACCTTCATCTCTTGGTTTTCCTGGTTATGGATTTGCTATTGACAATTCTTTAAGTATATACGGTCAAACTGATAGTCCATATTATGACCAATATTACAGAACACCAATGATGGTTAATAATTTATTAGGTGTTGTAAAACAAGTATACAAAGATGTAACAAACAATTATGGTAATATTAAATACGACCAATTCTTAGAAGATGTGGATAAATATACTGACCTTAAAATTTTGAGAATAAATGTAAATGCTAATCAAAATATAGATATTTATATTTCATTTTTCTTTGGTGAAGAAGAATTCTTTGGTGTATTTAAAAATTTCAATTGGATAAATAAGGATTATCTTAAAACAGACTTATTTACAGACAATAGGTATAGATATATTGACAATGAGTACAGATTAAAACTCGATAATCATTTAAGAAAGATATTGGAAAAATGGTTTAAACCAGCAAAAGGTTGGTATGTTTGTTTAGCTGATAAAGTTTCTTGTAAAAATAATATGGGTAATATAGTAAATATTCCAAAAAATTCTAAAATACAAGTTAAATTTGCTAATAGTGATAAAAATAACCCATTTATACAATTTATTTATAAGGGGGAACCATATAAAATAGATAAAAACAATTATTTTTTCTTTAATTATTGGTTTGAAAAAACAGATGAACCACAAAAATAAAAAACCTCTTAACAAGAGAGGTTTTCTTTTAAATATCATTTTATATATTCTGAAAAATAATCATTCAATACTTTTGAACTTATTATACCATAAATACCATAATCATCATTTATTTCTGCTTTATCATCTATCATTTCTCTAAGTATTGACCACAAATCACCATATTTTTCTTCTTCCCAATCAATTTCACCTTGATAACTATAATCATATTCCAGAAAATCAACCATTCTTGACCAATCACACAAATCATCAGCTTTAAATCTAAATACTTCTTTATAATATGTCTTACCATTTATCTCACTTTTTATACTTTCTCTCTTGAACTCACCCAACAAATAAATTACTTCTTTTATTGCTTTTTTATAATACTCATTTTTATCAGCTGTTCTTTGTGCCGAAATCAATGATCTATTCATATCTTTATATAGTTCGTATAAATCATTGTCTTTATTATTGTCTATCAATATACTAATCTCATAATGGTAATTATTATATACAAAAAAATAATCTTTCTTTTCTTCAATCCATTGAAACATTTCTTTTGTTGGTTTTAAATTAAAAAACCAGAATTGTTTATCTATTCTATAATTTTTGTATTGCAATGATTTACCATATTCTAATATTTTTTGGATAACTTTTTCTTTATTTTCTTTTGTTAAATAATCCCAGACATGTTCGGAACTATCCATATCAATAATAACCCCATTCAAAAGGACATCATCAAATAATATCGGTTGGACATCATCAAATAATATCGATTTAACACTATCATCCATAAAATGGCTCAAATCATCTTCATCACCATCAATATAACCAACACCATCAATAATTTCAATCTCATTAAATTTTTTGGCTAATTGTTCAATTGATATTAACCCTTCATTATATAATTTTATATTAGTTAAATCACTCCAATCTTTTGGTGAAAATTTTGATATCTTTAACATTTCTTTCAATTCATCTTTAGTAAAAAGATCAGTATCTAACATATCCATAATTATATTTATATTAACATCTTTACTATTAATTAACACATCTTTAATATCTTCTTTATCCAAATAATTTTTCTGTATTAAACCTTTACACATTTTATGATCATAATTTATTGAATTATAAATTAAATTGGGATTATATTTATATACTTTATTAAATGTTTCTTTATCAAAATCACTTAAATTAAAATCTTCTTCTTTATTCCATTCATATCCAAAATATTTTGGCTTTAATATAGGATCTACCAATAGTCTATAAATATATGGGTGATATTTATCAATAGGTTTTCGATTATTTTTACCTTTCATTTGATAGATAACACCATTTTTTGTATCGTATGCGACTGTAATATGTGGTGATTTGTTTTTATCTCTTAATGAAAATAAGGTATCTCCTTCATTAGTTTTACCACAATGACCCATTGCTTTAGCTTCATCTTCAGAATATGTTGTTTGTAAATCTATCCAATAATAACCATCATCAAATTCAATAAAAACTTTGCCCGTTTCATCGGTTATTTTACCTGTCGCTGTCAATGAATTATGCCATTCTTCTGATTTCTTATATGCACTTTCTAAATTTAATTCTGATAAATTTATTTTTTCTGTTCTTATTGGTGATTTTAACCAGTCTAAAATATAATTAATTTTTTCATTTAAAAATTTAGGAAAATTATCAATAATTTGTTTTAATATATTATCTAATTCATTTATTTTTTTAGATAATTCCTTATTTTCACCCTTTAAATATAATTCTACTTCTTGTTTATTCACGTTTACCTTATTTCTAACTTTTACGGTTTTTATCAAATCATCTACAACATAATTTTTGATCTGATTAGCAACCCATATTGCATATTTTAATCCTTCGGTAGTTTTTCTGTTGTTAGTACATTTGTCTATTGCCCAATTATAAATTTCAGGTATATTGACAAATTTTTTAATTTTTGCAATAACCTTTTCAATTTTCTTTTCAGATTGTTTACTTTCAAGAATTTTTAAATATGAATTATAACTATATAACATTAATATATTTCTTTTATATATTTTTTTAAATTTATTTTGAGTTTCTTGACTTAATTCATGCCAAGGTTTATATACATCTTTACCTTTGTATTCTTTTTTACAATCTTTAATGTCAAAATATTCTACAAAATGATCTAAATCTTCTTCATCAATATCATTATATATAATTTCATATCTTCCTTGCTCAATCTCTTCATCATCATAGTCTCTAAAATCAAACGGTATACCAATTTCATCTCCGAGTTCATCAAAAAAGTCTTGGTCTTCTCTTGGGTCATATTCAAAAATACTAGAAATTTTATTTTTCTTATATTTTACAATATCTTCCAATTCTTTGGTATCTCCTTTAAAAACATTATTTAAATAATTTCTTTCTGAAGGTGTTAATGATTTCATACCAGTTTTTGAAATTTTATCCAGTATATCATCTATTAATTTGCTTTCATATGATTTTAAGTATTTCATATTTTTATATTTTTTTTGTACTTTACCGATTAAAACATGTAATTTAAAACAATTTAAATACTTTTAATTACCTTTATTCTAAACCATTAAGTTTATCAACATCAACATAATCCATACTAAATCTATCTACATAAGGTTTAAATTTTTTAATATCTTGTATAGTTCTGATATTACCAGATACATTTATTTTCATTTTAAAACCTTCATAGTAATAATCATATTCACCTATATATTTATCTATAGTATCTTTCATCACTTTAACTTTTTCTAATTCATCACCAACTGCAACTTTACTTGTTGAAGTTTTAATAAAATCAGCACCACTTTCTAAACAAATAATGGTAGCAACTTCTGTTTGTTTTGGTGTTAACAAACCACTTTCAACAATAACTTTTAATGTTATTTCATCACCATCTTTATTTTCATTTGCATGACATATTCTTACCAATTCTGAAATTTCTTTAATTAATTTTTGAGATTTACTAATTTCTAAATCACCACCGTTTGATGCGGTATCATTCCATTCTTTCTTTAAATATTGGTAATCTAATACCACATCAATTTCATCAGCACCATCTTGGATAACTTGATTTGTTTCAGCTATTTTTTGTTTTAATGTGTTTGTTCCTTCTGGGAATGAAATGACTGTACAAACCAAAATATCACAATCAGATAATTCTTCTGCAGCAATAATAACATGTTTAGGCATAACACATACAGATTTAACATTCATAATTCTTGCTTTTTCACAAAGTCGTATAATATCTTCTTTTGTTGCATCATTATCTAACAAAGTATAATCTATCATTTTATTATATTTTGCCATGTCATTTACATTTTCTTTAACATACTGTTTATAATCTTTTAATATTTTCATATCACATATTATTTTTTTAATCAAAACATTTTAATATATTTATATATAAAATTATAAAATGAAAAAAAACTTATTTATAAAATCAAAACAAATGCAATGAGTTATACAAATAAAACTTCACTAAAAGATTTTATTGGTCAAGTAGAATTTAATATGATTACAGAAAACGCATTTAAAAGATATAATAAATAAACCATATATACTGAGAAATTATTATTTATTTTTCATGATCTGTGAATGGCTCAATTCTCATATAATGATATTATTAAAATAGTAAAATTATCTAATATTATATATCTTTGAAATTACAGAACTTAATGATGAAAATAAAGTTAATGAAAATAAAATTAATGATTCTATAAAATCATTAAAAAAACACAAATAAAAAAGAGAACTTTTTAGTTCTCTTTTGTTTATATCTTGTATATTAAACATAATTTACAATTCATTTTTTGTATAAAGTCATTATATACCTCTCTAATGTTATCAGATTTAATCTCAATAAAATTATTTAATGAATTTGCATCTTTATCTAATTTAATTTGGTCAAGAGGTAAAATCTTTTTGAGCAATTTGTAATTAATTCCAGTAGGATTTCCTTTATAAAGGATTTTATCTGTTTTAGATTCAAAAATAAACTCTAAAATCTTTTCTTTCAATAATTTGGAATCATCATAGGGAGTAAAAATTACGTTTTCTTTTAATTTAATATCCATAGAAAATGTATATTTTTTATGGTTTGTAGTGGGTTATTGAAAAAAAAGTTTTAAAATAGTGTTTATAATCATATATTTAAAATACAAAATTCAATAAACTAAATAATTAATCATAAAAAACATAATTTAAAACCATGCTTTTATGACTTAAATTTTGCTTAAAAACATTAAATTTATGTAAACATTCATCTAATGAAACTCGATATTTCAATTTCGAGTTTTTTACTTCAAGAAAGAATTTCTTCCAACCTGTATGTTTGGTAGCCATTTCCTTCCATTGGTGTTTTACCAACAGTTTTGGATAAAATCCCATCTTGTTTTTCTTTATTCTACATTCGAATCCTCTTCTTGCTATTTCAATACTAGCATTGACCGCATCAGTATAATCGTGTTGTAAGTTTCCAATAAAACTTGAGTAAGCAGGATTAACAAAATATAGTTTTATGTTTAAAATATTTAATCTTTTAGTTAAATTGCTTATAAATAATTCTCTTTTCCAAAGATTTTTGTTCTTCCTGTTTGATATTTTTATCGTTGAAGAACCTTTAAAATGTAAATCTTCAATGAAAACTGACTTACAGTTAAATTGTTTAGCAATTAATGAAATAGATTTTGATATTTCAAATGTTTCAAATTTTAATTTGTTTTGAAAATATTTCATCCTATCCGAATTAGAACTTAATTTTTCATTTAAAATTTTACTAAAAATTGGTTTTAAACTAAATTCTTGAGTATGAATCACTCTATCGTTTTCTAAAACCGAAATACCAATTGTGTCTGGGTTCAAGTCTATACCTAAATACCTATTCTCGTTTAATTTAATCGGTTCTTGTTTAAACTCTTCAAAACTTATATAAATATTGTTTAAATCAAATCTAATTGAATATGTATATCCTTTTTGATTTTGTTTAATTTCATTTAATTGTTGAAGTTTAAACAATTCTTTTTTTATATTGTAACTTAGGTAATTTTAATTCAATGTGTTTATTTTTATTTAATTTAAAGATAATTTGATTGTTTTCTATAATGTCTAACTTAAAATTTCTGTTTCCCTGCTTAAGTTCTTCACCCTGTATATTTATAGGACATAATCTTTTCAATGAAAATTCATCTTTAGTTATTTTAGATTTTAATCTATTGATTAAATTGCGTTTACCACCAAATACTACTTTTTCAGTTTTAAATCTTGTTTGTATTGCTTTACCATCTTTTATACCACATTGAATTAACCAAGAATTAAGTAAATCAATTGAATTTAATGATTTAGACAATTTTCTAATATCCTTTTCTGTCTTATTTTCAAGAAAACGATTGTAACTATACCTAACAATATTGGAATATTGCTTGAATATAGAAGTTAAATCTTCGGTTGTTTTATATGGTAATTTAATTGTTTTCACTTTCTTGTTGCAAACATTTTCATAGAAAAATGATGAATAATTGAAATTAAATCTTGAGTTAATTCTGTTTGAAAGTTCTTCCCTTCTTTAGATTTTAACCACATAAAATATATTTCCTTATATATTAAAGAAAATTATTTTTTTATGATTTTTATGTTAAATTATTGTTAATTTTTAATATTTATAGTATTTTTATTGTTTGGTCTAACGGATCAACTAACATTTAATTTAAATGCGCAAACAATATTCAAAGTTACTAGAACATCGTATGAAGATATTTTAGGTGATATATCAAAATATTCAAAGAAAAATTCAAAAGACATTAAATTACTTTATATATGTACATCAGAAAAATTATTAATTTTTGACTTTATTTCTGATAAATATGATCCAAACAGTTTTTAATAAAGAAATTAAGGATAGTAAATGTATAAATGAAATCAAAGAATATATAAAACCAAAAGAATAATTATTGTGTTTTATTACCATTATTTTAATATATAAGGAAAACATAATAATTTAGGTATGCAATTTTACAATGAGAAAAAGTTATTGTTTTTCAATAAAGAAGGTTATCCATATAATTTTGATATGAATGAAGAAGGAATTTATGAAGGAACAGTACTTTTTGACGAGAATTCAAACGACTTATTTAAAACTTTAGCAATTTACACTTTTGAAGAAGTTCAACCATTTTCAGTAGAAGATTATTTTCTTTTAAATAAAATGGAACTATATAATAGTAGTGGTATTAGTTTTCATTCAGCAACAAATTCAGGAGATACTATTTTAAACATCACTAGAGTTAATTCATCAAATAGTTTTTACTCAAAATGGATATATGGTTATGACTTTGATAAAAAATATCCAAAGGGTACAATAATATCTTTTTCAGGTGTTACTTTTAGCGGAACAGTAACAGATTTTAACAATAAGTATTATACAGTTCTTGATACAAAACCAGATGCCATATTAGTAAACACACAAACTGTAAATAGTTTGTGGAGTGGTTCTACATATACATTTTCTGGAGGTACTATAAATTCACACAATATAATTTCATTCAATGATTATGATGATACTATTTATCCAGAAGTATCTAGTTGGACTTTACACAATAATAAAAAATTTAGTATTATTGGTACAAAATCAAACGATGGTATAAAGACATATGCTAATAATGCACAAATGAAAACTATTTATCAAAATTGGCAATTAAGTGGTAATAGTGGTGATATTATTAAATTAAATTTTGAATTAAAAACAGAAAGACCTAAATTATATCAAGGTTCAGCTACATTTACAGTATCTGGTTATACTGCTTATATAGAATTTAATAAAAAATTAAATTCATTAATAGGTTTAGAAGAAAATCAACAAATAATATTTGAAGATTATAATAATAATCCTATAATGAATAATGCAATTTTTACAATTATAGATGGTACAACAGAATTTGATATTTATAATGGAAATATTCAATTTATCAGGGAACAAAATACAATAAAGACATTTATTTCTCATTTTAACAACAAAAGTTTATCATCACAAAAATTTGTAAAAAATATAAATCCAACAAAATTTGATGAAAATATTTCATCTTTTCAATCAAACTATCCGAATACATTTTTCACTTATGATAATTACATACAAATCACTGGTTCAACTAGTAATTTTGCATATCAATTGAAAGAAGGAGATATTATACAATTGTCAGCAAACACAATAACAACAGGAACAACTAAAGCAAAAAACGATTCAAGAAAATTTACAGTTTTAGAAATTTTATCATTTTATGATATTAGAATACAATATTGGATTGGTAGAATTAACGCTGATACCAATTGGTATAATATGGTTTTTAAAAAAGCTGTCAATAATAATATTACAGTTCAAGAACAAATAGAACTAGATGCAATATGGATGTATGAAAATGTTGATATTAATTCATCACATCCAGAATTCATTCCAGTTAATCAAAGATATGAAAGAATAAAAGTAAAAGAATATGTTATTCCTGAAACAGTTATAAACACATATAATATAAAGAAATTGATAACAATAGATGAGGTTAAGAAGATAGTTTGTACAATGTCTATACCAGCACCATATCCACAAATTTTTACTAAAAATGTTGTGGCTTATGATACTTCCAATATTATATCTTTTGAACAAGAAATATTAAAAGGTTCTGATACTTTACCAGACTATTATAAAACAATAGACGCTTTCAATACAAGATATGGTGAATATTTAGAAAACTATGGAATATTGGTATATTGTTCATCAGGACTTACTACATCATCTTGCACTATTAATGTACATTCATTATATTCATTTAATTATACATTTGATAAACAATTTATACCGTATCTTTATTTAAATAATATATTGGTTACTACAACAGGTATAACTGATTCTTTAATTAATAAATGTTTAATAGAGTTTAATGACAAATTAGTTAATGAAATAGTATATCCAAATGATAGTACAAATTTTAATAAGAATTATTCTGTTCAAATTAAATTTAATTTAAATAATAATGAAACCAATTTTGGTTTCAATATAGAATTAAATGATTTTGATTATTATGTTAATTTTACAGGTGATACAGAAACTACAATACAATTTTTCATAGACAAATATGCTGGTTTGTTTATTAAAAATGGTCTTAGTTTAAGTAATTCAGCAAACACATTAATAATTTCAGCTATTTATCCTAATGTAGAAGTTAGAACATTGCGTGTTAAAGTTAATGTTTATTCCGATTATGAAATTGTTAGTGAAATAAAAAATAAATTTATAGCAATTTCTGGAAATGAAATTGAAATATCACCATCTTCTTCTACACAAAGTTTTTATGATCTTGGTTTTTCAACAGGTATGATTATAAGACTTTCTGGTTCTAATTATCCACAAAATAATGTTCAATATAACATAATCGGTTTAACTGAAACTATTATTGAATTATCTTATCAAGGATTATTCTATAATGATTTTGGAATTCTAACTTTAGATGTTGATAGATTTTTAAGAAAACCTAGAGAAAGTGCTGTAAAAGATATTTATTATTCTTGGAAATTTGTAGAACCTTTTTCCGAAGATATATTTTATTATGACATAAGCGGTGAACATTTAAAACCTTTTCAAAATCGTGAAGATTTAAGATATAATGGACCATTACCTTTATGGGACACAGAAAATGTTTGTTCTGAAAGAAATTCAAATATAATTTTAAGAGATGAACCAAATAAAGATATTAATTATGTTTCAGATCCAACAAAACAACAAACCGTATTTAGAGGAAAAGATGGTTCATATTGTTTGAATTTTTTATTAGACCGATATAATTCATCAACTGAATATGATTACACACCAACACCGTTACAAGTATTTTTAGGTTTTAACTCAAATAATGAAGGTGTTTCAAAAACAACTGTTCAAATGGATAAAGTTGAAAATATAATATTTTCTGGTTATACTAATTCTTTAAATGATCCAAACGGTGTAAATTTTACATTTACAAGCGCTGGTACATTAATAATTGATATAGACCAATTAAATTTTAATTTTATTGATTATGGTTTTGAAAAATATCAACCAATAACAATAGATTTTATTGATCAATCAACAACTGGTACAACCGTATTTGAAAACTATGGTACATTTTTAATTGAATGGGTTGGTGGTAAAACTCTTAAAGTATATGAAAATTATAGAGATTTTAGTTTCAATAATGGAAATAATTTCAAATCTTTTAATACAAGTGGTAATTCAAATGGATATTATTATGAAATTAAAGTTCAACCTAAACCTATTTTGAAATTAAATGTTTTAGGTGAAACTGAAATTGAAGATGAAAGGTTTAGAATTGTTCTAAACAATCTTGGTGTTCAAATAAATGAAGATGATGAACATATGTTTATAGAATCAGATATTAAAGAACATGGTATTGATTACACATTATTAAATCGTAAAAGAAAAGAAATGTTACTTCAATATCCAGAAATTTATAATTACATTGGTTCATATAAATCTGTTATTAATGCTATTAATTTCTTTGGTTGGAATGATTTACAATTAAATGAATATTATAAAAATGTTAATCCTAGTTCACCATTGTATCAGAAATTACATAAAGTATTAATTCCTGATATTTTTGATAATACAGTTAAAGGTTGGACTAAAACAGATTATGTTAGTGGTAAATATAACACTGGCTCTTGGAAGAAAACAAATTTATTTAATCTAACTTATAGAATTACTGATGAGGACGGTAATAATATTTTGATGTATTCGCTTGATGAAGTCCAGACTAAACTAAATAAATTGAAGAGATGGTTAAAAAGAAATATTTTACCACTATCATCAAATCTTATAGATATTACAGGTGTTGCCGAAACCATCAATAATAATTATCAAAACTATGATGTTTCAAATCAAGTAATATCAGCTATTAATGAAAATGAAACAACAGTAGTCAATTTTACTTATACAGAAACTTTAAATTTTGACCATAACTATTTATTTGAAATAGAATTCTATACAAAAACTGGTATATCACCAAGTGGTTGGACTTGTAAGATACAAACTTTCAGCAAAGCAACCGATGGTTCAAATAAATTGATACCACAGAAATACTATAAGTTGATGAAAAATGATTTAGGTAATTTCTCATTTAATATTGATAAATTTATAGACGAATACTTATACATTGAAACAGTCTCGTATAACGATTATGGAATTGCTCAGAAGTTTAATAAAATGATTAATACTTCAACAAGCAAAAATTACGTTCTTGTTAATAATAACTTCCATATACCAGATTATAATTATTTAAATGTCGGAAATAAATATTACTGGTTTGATAATCAAGGATTTATTTATTTGAATGATTAAAAATTATATAAATATTATGATAAAAGAATGTTTAAATATTTTAATAGAAAATAATTACAATGAGGTAACTTTAAGACCTACTGTCAAACATTTAGTTGAGAATTTTGATGATGATCAATTAATTTATTTAGCACAAAATGGTGGATTAAAAATATCTGCTGATATAATATTGACATTTCATTATGGTATTGGCTTTAGATGTTATAATAATAATGCTCACATAATTGGCAATAAACCTATTTGTGGTGTTATTGAAAGAGCATTAAATAATAAATATAAATTATTATCATGATTACAAAATTTAGTAATTTAAAAGACTATGGTTCTGTTGGAATTGTGTTTAGATATAAAAACACTATTTTATTAGTACATCCAACAGATTTTAAATATAATGAATGGTCATATCCTAAAGGTCATGTTGAAAATGGTGAGAATCACAAAGAAACTGCAATAAGAGAAATTAAAGAAGAGTTAAAAGTTTATTTACCAAGTGATTTTTTGGATAAATCAAAAGAAGAAGAATTAGAACCAGTTATAAAAAGTAAAGGTATCAAACATTATTGGTTTTTTAGATACCAATTAAATGAAGATGAATTTCAAAAGTATTTTAATGGTTCTTTTGTAATTCCTAAAGATAAACTTCAATTAGAAGAAGTAGATGAGGCAAGGTTCGTGGATATTGAAAAAGCTAAAAAATTATTATCCAGTAAGTTCCTTGGAATATTATGAATTTTATAGGAATAGATATATCAAAGGTTTCAACTTCTATGGTAATTGAAACTGATGAAAAAGAATACATATTTTCTTACAATACAAATAAACCTACTTACAAATGGAATAAATGTATTGAAAATATTGTCAAAATCAAAACATATGAATATGATAATTCAAAAGATAATTATTCTGATTCTGAAATAGATAAGCTTAAAAATTTTTCAAAAATCTCAAATGATTTAATAGAAGATATAATTAATACAATTGTATCTACTAAACCAACAATTATTTATATTGAAGGCTATTCATATGGAAAGGATTCATCACAAATTATAGATTTGGTTGGTATTGGCTCTATTGTAAGATCAAAGATTTTTGAAAATATTCCAAATATTAAAAAGATTAAGATTATTGCACCAAAATCATTAAAACTTATTGCATGTGAAATGATTTATGGTTATGAAATGATTAATATTGGTAAAAAGAAAGAAAAAATTGTCAAAATAATTAATACAAGTGAAGACGGTAAGAAAGGTGGTGATTTTGACAAGAAAGATATGTTTAAAATGATTTTAAAATCACATAATAAATGTATATTAGATAAATTCTATAATGAAAATGTAGAAGAAATTTTATCTTTAAAAACATTTCCAAAACCCTTGGAAGATATTAATGATGCTTGGTTATTAAAAGAGATTATTAAATACGAATACAGGCACGAATTAAAAGAACAACATATTAATATAGGATTTTAAACCTTTCAAATTTGTGTAATCTATATTTTCTTTACGAATAAATTAATTTTTTATCAAGTCAAAAATATTTCTTCTCTTGGTGGTAACACCTGTGTATCTATATGATATAATAAGTCTATTAAATATTCATATTCATAAATATTCTTCATCTTAAAATTTATCCTCTATCGTTATTCTAAATTTTTATTACTAAGTAAATAATGCAATCTATTACTTTTGTGATAAAGAAAAGTGTAATGAATTTGTAAACAATGATATTAACCAATCCTTAGATACTTTGTTTATGTTCAACAGATTCTGTTATTCCTACATTTAATCTTTATTTATAGACATCTTCATAGCGAACAACTTTTTAGTCACAGGCAAATCTACAATAACAGCAGTATAACTTTTTTCAATTTCAGCCTTAGTTTCAGCGAATGCTTTTTTTTTCAAATAAGTAACCTTTTCTTTTACCAACGAATCAAATTCATCAGGAACATTCTCAAGCTGATGAAATTCTTAAATATATCATAATCAAATATTTATTATAAATTACATCTATGTTTTCTTTTCGAATGATTTTTTCTATTATGAAATTGTTATAATTTTTCACACTATTTCCATATAATTTTTCATATTATTTCCATATAATTTTTCCCTTTATTTTACAATTTTGTTTTAACCATCCTATATCTTTTTCGGTTAAATTATTATTATCACAATAAAAATCACCTTCAACCTTTTCTGGAGCACCTTCCAATGAAGTTAATTGATTATAAGAACAATAAAAATCACCTTCAACCATTTCTGGTGCACCTTCTAATGAAGTTAATTTATTATAAGAACAATAAAAATCACCTTCAACCTTTTCTGGAGCACCTTCCAATGAAGTTAATTGATTATAAGAACAAATAAAATCACCTTCAACCTTTTCTGGGGCACCTTCTAATGAAGTTAATTTATTATAAGACAATAAAAAACACCTTCAACTATTTTTGGAGCACCTTCCAATGAAGTTAATTGATTATAAGAACAATTAAAACTACCTTCAACCATTTCTGGAGCACCTTCCAATGAAGTTAATTGATTATAAGAACAATTAAAATAACCTTCAACCTTTTCTGGGGCACCTTCCAATGAAGTTAATTTATTATTATCACAATAAAAATTACTTTCAACTATTTTTGGTGCACCTTCCAATGAAGTTAATTGATTAAAAGAACAATTAAAATTACCTTCAACCTTTTCTGGTGCACCTTCTAATAAAATTAATTGATTATAAGAACAAATAAAATCACCTTCAACTATTTTTGGTGAACCTATCAGTGTATTTTTTCTCCATTTAATAGAATTTTCATTAAAATATTTTCCATATTCTTTATTATAATTATTTAACAACCAATATTTTATATCTTCATTTTCATTTAAAAATGTTTTTAAATCAACCTTTTCATCGAATTTATCCATGAATTGTTTTGATCTTAAATGAAGTTGGTATTTTTCTTTTGAATCTGTTTTAGAAATGAATATAAGTAATTCTCTTCCAGGTTTATGATATTTTTTATACCATTTAGAGGTTTTTTCTGTGGCTGTACACCATTCAGTTCCTTTACCAAGAATGCATGAATCTTCATATGTTCTAGGGATGTATAAATTAAATTTTTTAAACTCCTTTACAAAATTTTTATCTTTTATTTCTGATTTAGAAAGAATTTCTTCACTTTCTTTAAAAGGTTCTATAGTTTTTGCTAATTCACCTAGTGAATCATATAAATTTATATCTCTTTTATTAACGGGTAATTTATTTCTAAAGATTGTTTATTAAATAGTTCTATGTAATCTTTTACTTTATAAAGGTCTTCTAATTTTAATTTATTTGATTTATAAAGGTTTAAAAGCCACTTACAATATTTACCGAAATAAAGATTTCCATCTATCCAAGATGTTGGATCTGATGAAATAATTTCTTAAATATATCATAATCAATGTTTTTATAATATTTATTATAAATTACATCTATGTTTTCTTTACGAATGATTTTTTCTATTATGAAATTGTTATAATTTTTCATATTATTTCCATATAATTTTTCCTTTTATTTTAGAATTTTGTTTTAACCATTCTATATCTTTTTTAGTTAAATTATTATCATAACAAATAAAATCACCTTCAACCTTTTCTGGGGCACCTTCTAATGAAGTTAACTTATTATTTTTTATATTTTTATAATGGTATATATAAAAGTTGAAAATCTATTTTTTAATTAAAGTTATTTTCTTTTAACATTACTATTTTAATATATAATCCAAAGAAAATAATAAACTATAAATGAGTTGGTTTTGGCAACAACAAATAGAATATGATACAAATACAGGTATGTCTAATATAAGAAGACATACAAATTGGATGAGTCCAAATAAAATAAAACAATGTATTCCTGATTATGTAGTAGTAAATGATTGGTTTCTTCCTAGTAAGGATGAAATGAAAGCTATGTATGATAATTTAAAAGTATTTGGTGTAGGTGGATTTTCAAATTCATATTACTGGACATCATCAGAATATAATTCAACAAGTATATGGCGAATTAATTTTACGAGTGGTTCTATGTCCAGAGTTCAAAAAGATCTTGATTTAGCACATAAAGTTAGACCTGCTAGAGTTTTTACAAAAGAGGTTGATCTTTATGATTTAAGAGATATTGGACCATATGGTGGTTATATATTTTATAAAGACAATTCTGGTAGTTTATATAGATATTTTGAAGCAGCACCAAGTGATTTACCATCACAATATGAATGGTCTAATGTATATTATTCTAGTGCCAATGTTGGTTATACATCAATAGGTAGAGGTTACTTAAATACACAAAATATTATAAATCAAATAGGACATATTGCATCTGCAGCACAACAATGTGTTGATTATATTAATGACAATTATAATCCTCTATTAATTACAGAGCACAATGAACCTAAGACATCTACGAATAAAACATATTTAATAGACAATTCATATTTAAATATTTACGATGCAGAATTAAAATCTGCTTGGAATAATTTGGCATCTGCAATAACATTTGATAATACGTATGCCAACATATTATCACCTAATAGTAATCCTTATATTAGAAAAGTTGATACACCTGATTTGGTAGCATACGATTTTAATTTTAATATACCAAGTGGTGCTACTATATGTGGTATTGAATTAAAAATTACAAAATCTGCTTATGGCATGTGTGATTCAGGTATTACCTTTAATGCTGATGAACAATGGTATTTTGATAACAATATAACACATTATACATATGATAGATTAGTAACTATTGATTTAAATTCTGGTTGTACAAGAACACAACAATTTAAAAATTATGCTAAACCATATTCACAAGAAATTATTTCCAAGACAATATCAAAAAATGGAACATTTTTAGTTAGTCCAGATGGTTATTATGTATTTCCTGCTATTGGTATTTGGAATTCGACAAATGAGACAAGTATATATGGAGGCGAAACAGATTTATGGTGTGATATTTATAAATTAACTGCTGAAGATTTAAATAGTACTGGTTTTAGTATTGTTTTTGGTGCAACACAACATGTATTTAAAGGATATGAAGAAAATCCAACTTTTTTCAATATTATACAAAAAAGAAATTGGTTTGCGACTAGATATATAAATGGTTATGATACATACAATATGTGTTATCAAATATCAAAGTTATATGATATTAAAGTAAGAGCATTTTATAAAGAACCAGAACCAATTTATAATATGGTTTATAGAGATGATATATTTACAAGTGCTAATACATTAAGAACATATGACACATATTTTAAATTTCAAAAATGTTTTAATGGTATTTGTTACTCTTTTGCTAAAAGCACAAATGATATTTATAATATTTCATTAATGACAGGTGATGGTAAATCTCTGAATAATATGTATAACGAATATAATATTATTGACAAGTATATGTCAAATCTTTATCAAGTTGATGTTGCTACAACAAATAATATTGATTTAACAATAACACATTTTATTATTGATGGTGTCGCCTTGAAACCTGGTCATTTAGTTTTGTTATTAAACCAAACATTAACACAAGAAAATGATATTTATGAAGTTTCAAATAATTATACTTTAAAATTAACTAATATATTATTAACAAGAAAATCATCTTGGAGAGCAATATTTTATGTTAAATTAGGTTCAAATGCTGGAAAAGAATTTTTTCTAAAAAATGAAGGAACACAATTTCCTATTATAGGAGAAGAAAAAACATTTGTAGAAGGACACACTTGGATTATAAAACATAATATAGATTATGATATTACAGCATGTAAAGAACTAGTGGTTGATTCTTCTGGTAATACACTGAGCAATCCTTGCAAAATATTATTTACCGATTATGCTGTTGCTAGAACACAAAAAGAAACAAATGATTGGATACCCTATGATATTTATCCAAATTCATCAACTAATAGTAACATAATTATTAATTATTTAGATTATCAATATGTTATAACAAACCAATACGGTGAGTTATATTACACAATGAGTGGAAGTTCAAGTTCAAACACAATGTATAATTGGTCTGGTAATACAGTTTTTATAATAGATCCAACATTTTATAGTTATAGTCAGATAGGTGACCACATTATAATTTCATTTAGAAAATATTCAACAGATTTTACTGATACTGAAATATTTCCAACAGGTTCAATATTTAATTATTTAACAACTATAAAGAATTTAGACTCAAATTATTTAACAATTAATGGTGAAATACCGGGTTGGTTTTTTAATGAAGTTACAGAGAATGAATACACTTTTCGTGTTAGAAATTTACATTTCTGTAATTCTTCTGTCAGTTATAGTGAAATAAATAATCAGTTTGCAAACTATTTAAATGTTTCACCATTTGGTGAATTAATACATTTCTCATCACTTGATGATAAGATAAGATCAAGTGTTATAGAAAATTCGGATTATTTTAGATATTTCGATTTTACAACAATAAATATTTCTGTTTCAGGAGTATCCGCATATACATTTGATACTAAAAATGCTTATCAAAGTTATAAATTAAAACCTTTCTTAGAAAATCTTGGTCAAATTCCAGTTAATATGTATAATGAATCATACCTATTATCATCTCAATATGTTATAGAAGAAATGGATACTAATTGGGCATTCCAAGGACATACATTCACTGATAGTTATTTTCCTATTCAATCAAGTTTATACAAAATTATTCCAAACAACAAAGCTAAATTATTAGATTTTAAACCATTTACGTATATAGATTTTGGATTATTATATAAAGTCGGTGGAATTCCTTACACACCATACTATTTTACTACAAATAGTTCAAGAACATTAATTTACGAAGTAACAGATGAATATATGTTAATTGAAAAACCAAGAATTGATATTGGAATTTCAGCAAATACTTTTGATTTAATTAATGTTAGTAAAATTCAAGATATATCAGACATTTTGTATGATATTTATTTGAATTACCCTCATTCTCACTACTATAAATATCCTGATAATATATATACTAAAATTTGTTCACAATATGCTTTAATATTGAAAGAGAATGAATTTGTTAGAAATTTAACAACTGGTATTATATATCAAGAAGATGGTATCTTTAATTTTGACATATTTAATACAGAAATTGATGAAAATCTAAACAATATTTATGATGTCAATTTAACATATAAACCTATTGAATTAATTGATGTTGGTATAGATAAAAAAACAAAATTACCTTATCCTTTAGAACTTAAAGATTTAAATATCAAATATATTGATTTGCTTTGGTATACTGGTATTTCACATGATTCTATTGTATTTGATGAATTAACATATCATTTAAATACAACATTTGTAAATAATGAGTTATATGTAAATATTAAATATCAAGGTATTTATGATTTTGCAGGAAATACAACAAATGTGTTATATAATAGTAACGAATATTTGAGAAATGACGCAACTTTAGTATTTGATGCTAACACATTAGTAGAAAAAGATTTGTTATATACATATTTTATTGCTTCACCGACAGCAACAGTTTATTCTTATATAAAAGACATAAAAATAGATGATTACAATAATAAATATTACATATATCACACTGGTAGAGATAATTTCAGTTCATATTTATTATTCGCAAATCCTTCAGCAACCACGGATGCAATTACTAAAATAGATAGTGATTCAATACCTTCATCTATATATCAAAGTCATGTCTTAATGTATAATGAACAAAACGAGATAATAACTGCTATAACATATAAATCAGCAAATGCTACCGAAACATGTGTTATTCAAGATCATGTAACCGTACAAAATAAACATTATGATTTTGTTAGTGCTGATATTAATTATTATACAAAATATAATAATGACGGATTAAACAATATATTATTAGATACTTATTATAATAAAAAAACATGTGCAATTATTGCATATGAACAAGATTATAAAACTATTTTATGGTATAAGAAATTTTTTGCAAGTCAAACAAATATACAAGACACAGACACTATAAATTCATATACATCAAATGATACATCATTAAAAATAATAAAAGATGATACCAATTCATATTTGTATGTATCAAATAGAATCCCTGCATCAAATATGTTAAAATCTGTATCAAATGATGGATCTATATCAACTTGTATTGTAACAAATAATAATTATAATTATATTTCATTATTGAAAATTAGTACTAATGGCTTATATAATTGGGGTAAAGCAATTTACACAATGGATTTTAATTCACCAACAGATACTAATCATTTTGTTAAAAAAATGTTATATTATGAAGATAATGTTTATATGTTAATAAAAGCACAAGGTAGATTATTATATGAAGGTGTTGAATATGGTGTAAATAATTCCGTTGTTTATAATGATTGGTATTTACCTTCTTGGGATGAATTAACATTAATGTATAATAATTTACATTTATCAGGTATTGGATATTTTAATGATGATATTTTATCTGGAACAACACCATCTTATTGGTCAAGTTCTGAATATCCTGCATCTCCATCAAATTTTGCACTTCGCAGACAATTTTTATCAGGATATAGTGGCATAACATCTAAATCATCAAATTTAAAAATGTTAATAAGACCAATTAGAAATTTCACAAGTGATTTGAATTATAATATAGGTGATATAGGTCCATCAACAGGTTGGATATTCTATAAAGTTGATAATTTAAACGGTACTTACACTTATTATGAAGTAGCACCAAATGATTTAAATGGAAGTTATGCTTGGAGCAATGTTACTAATTTAAGTGTTGGTACATCAACATCTGTTGGTAGTGGTTTAGCAAATACTAATGCTATAATAGCCCAACCAGGTCATACTACATCTGCTGCATATTTAGCTTCACAATATTCTATTGAAGTATTTAATAATAATTGGAATATATTTGTATTTAGTTTTACAAAAGATGGAAATTTGAATTGGGTAAAAACATTAGGAGGTAATAATCAAGATTATGCAACTGATATGATAGTATATGATGGTTTGTATGGTAAATATTTATTAGTAAGTGGATATTATAATCAATCAACTGTATTAGATAATAATATTTTATATTGTCAAAATACTGGTTCTTATATGGTTAAATTAAATATGTTAAATGGTTCTGTTGTAGGAATTAAGAATAAGACCTGTACAGAAGAAATATATATTAACTCAATGAATATTGTAAATGACAGCGTTTATATAAGTGGTTATTATAAAGGTAGTGCTTATTTTGGTGGTAATAGATATCCAGACAATTTTAAAACAACACCAAAATATAGTGTTTTCGTAGAAGAAATAAAAATAAATTCATTTTAAATGTCAGTAATATTAAATATAGAAGGAATAGAATTTGAAAAATCAAATGTAACTTTTGTAAATGGAATGTCATTAGAAAAGGTTAAAATTAAATATAATTGGTTGCTAAATGCTAAAGTAAAAGATGCTGTAATAGGTGAAAATGATAGAGGTATTGTTTGGTATTTTGGTGATTGGTATTGTGGTGAATGGGAAGATGGTACTTGGTATTCAGGCAATTTCTATAATGGTATATGGAAAAACGGTCTATTTTATTCTTATCAATTAGATAAATTTGACGTTTTAAATGAAATATTCTCTATAAAACAAGTTGGAAATCAATATTCTACATTTCATAATGGTATTTGGGTAACAGGTATTTTTGGAAGTGGTACATTTGGTTTATCTGGTACTACTGAAGATTGGAGAGAATTTATATTGTATGATGCAAATTATGAAGGTTATGAATATCCAAATTTTAAAAAAGCTGTAAGTACGATTGGCGGTGCAATACAATATGAAGAAAAAAATGTTGCTGTATGGCTTGATGGTATCTTCCAAAATGGTGAATTTTATAACAGTATTTGGAAAAATGGTCGTCATTCCAGTGGTAATATGACTAATTCTAAATGGTTAGATGGTTATTGGTTTAACGGTACATTTAACGGTGATACATGGTATAATGGCTTTTGGTATAATGGTAATTTCATAAAAGGTGATTGGTTGAATGGAACATTTTCTCAATTGAATAGAAGTCTTGTTAGTAGATTTGGAAATACAACATTAGACACTGATAATAATAGTGCTATTTGTAATTGGTATAATGGTGTTTGGAAAGGTGGAGAATGGTTTTCAGGTTATGTTACAGATGATAGTGGTAATCCTATTGAATCTTCTAAAAACTATTTAAGCGTATGGCATGATGGTACTTGGGAAAATGGTATTTGGTATGGTGGACATTTTAAGATGGGTACTTGGGAAAATGGTTTGTGGAAAAATGGTATTTTTGGTTATATAAAAGCAACAGATTGGACTTCACCTATTTATGTTTCACAAACAGATTTAAGACTTGATTATAAATGGAGTGGAAATACAGAAATACCTATACAAACAAAAACTTCTATTAATGTTAATACATTAAATTCATCAAATACTTATTATGAATTATCACATTTTATAGAAGAAATTGATATTGATATTATAAGTGTTACGGCAGCGACTAGCGCCTTTACTTTTACACAATCGAATATAGTATCATTCCAATTTGATAAATTAAATACAATGTATAACACATCTGTAACCAATTATTATGATTTTGGTGAAATAGATTTCTATTTTCAGTATAATTACTATATAGGTGGTAATGAATTTTCGCCAGTATCCATAACCAATATTGGTTTAGGAATGTGGAATGCAGTTGTATATACAAACGGTTTACCAATATCTTTGGGTCCACAAAAAGTTTATGTTAGAAGAAATGTTAAATTAGATAAATTTGATGGAACAACTCCATATTCATATTGGCATTACACAAATATATATGCTGGAACATATACTGAACCAAGTGTACCAATAACAAGAGGAAGTGGTTTTATGGCAATACCTTTATCAACTACATATAATGTTGTAACATTTGCTGGTATAGGTACTCATGATTTTAAACCAGGTGACTATGTTTATATTGAACAAGACCAAGGTTACACAAATCCAAGTTACAACGGAATATCTTATGTTTTATCAACTGGTGCGACATCTGTTACAGTTGCAAAGAAATACAAAACTAATGCACCAACAAATTCTGGAAAATTAGTTAAATATGTTGGTATTATGTCACATAGAATTAATGTTACGAGTTCAATATTATCGTTTCAAGATTTTGATTTTGATTATGATTTCGTAACTGACATACAAAATACTTTAGTAAATGGTTATGCAATAAGATTTAAAACACAAGTTTTAAAAGATAATAGTTACAGAACAGCATACAAAAATATAACTGCTATGTTACCTCTTAAAGATTTGGTATTTGCTGGTTTTGATAATAGTGATAATAAAGAGTATGATATTATAAACGATACCTGTTATTATACACCAAGTTTATATTCAACTGGTAATATAAATTATCCAAATATACCTATTGGTAAAACTAAAATAATTTCTTTAGATTCATATAATGACTGGTATTTTGGTGGAGTTGATGATATGTGGGGTCTAGTTGATAATCAAGGTAATGGATTAGAAATATATTACGATGATACAGAAACATTTTTTAATTTAGATTTATACAACCCAAAAATATTATCAACTGCTAAAAATAGATTAAGAGTTTCTTTATCATTTGATTTAGATTTGGTTGTAACTCAACAATTAAGAATAAGTGATATTGAAGTTAAAGTATTTTATTCAAATGAATCAAATATTCCAATATGGAGAAATGGAACATGGCATAAAGGTACTTGGTATAATGGAGATTTTTATAATGGAAATTATTTGTCAGGTATGTGGATAAAAGGTAATTTCTATGGTGGTAATTTGTCAAGTGATTATAGATAATATCAAACTTATTTCAAAGTAAATTATATAAATATTATGAAATATTTGTATACAAATCAACAACAACATCTAATACAAAATATAGATTAGATATTATACCAATAAGGTGTTGTTAATTATATAAATTTAATATAGTTTATGGAAGATTTAAGAGTTAAGGAAAAACAGAAAGAACTAAATAAGAGAAAACTAAAAGGTAAGTTGATTGCCTTTTGGAATAAAAAGAAATGGTGGATCATATCTATTGTTATTCTATCAATTCTTATTATTTTTCCAAGTGAATCAGGTCAAGCTATTGGTCAATGGATTCACGATTTTGTTGGAAATTTAGTAAAATATTCAAAATTTTAATTATGACTTACGATGAAATAATGCAACTTTCTGATTTGAACGAAAAAGAACAGAAATTAAAAGAGTTTTACGAAAATGAAATAAAAGTAAATGAATGGCTTGTTGATAATACTAAATATCAAAAGATTCGTTTTAAAGATAGATGGGAATATAAAGAAAATGGTGTCTATCACCGACTAAATGGTCCAGCTATAGAATTTCATAATGGTAATAGAGGATTTTTTTATTTGTTTGGTAAAACGATGAATGAAACAGAATGGCGACCAAAAGCGAATCAAATTCTTAGAGAAAAGAAACTTAAAAGAATGATAGAAAAAAGATGCAAGTTAAATGAACATTTTTACAAATGCTAAAATAAGAGAGAAGATAAATAAATTACCTTATGAATATAATATTGTTAAAAAAGGCAAATCTATAATAATAAAATCAGAGGATATTTCCTGGGTTAAAATAGCAAATCATTGTTATATGATTTCTGCATTTGACGTAGAATCTACTGGAACAACTACAGTATTTAAAGATTTTATAGAATTTCATTTATTCGTCTATGATAACTTTTATAAATTAGAACAAGTATTTTGTAATAAATTAACTGTATCAAGTGAATATTTCCTCAAAAATGGTTTTATACATAATGAAAATGGACCAGCATATATAAAGTATAATAAGAATGATCAGATTACAAATAAAAAATATTATTTAAATGGTCGTGAAACAAATGAAGAAGTAATAAAAAGACTTGTTCGTATCAAGAAATTAAACAGACTTGTATAAAGAACTCAATCTAAATAATCAAACCCTAAATTTAAGTATTGATTTATAATATCATTTTTATATATCATAAAATGACATATATTTGATGGAATGTTTAATTCAAATTTATTAAAATAAAAAAAGAGAAAGAACTTAATCTTTCTCTTTTTATATTTTGTCATATTAGATATTAAAATGCTCTAACAGCTCTTACATATGCAAAGTCTGTTTTGATTACAGAACCAACAAAACCAGTAGACATATTCACCTTAATAGCATTTGTTTGACTAGCTTCTGTAGAACTCCAATAAGTATTATTCTGTAATGCTGAACCACCATTTGCCACTGCAGTTGCATTAATTGCAGATTTATTAGCATACATAAGTAACAATTCATCTTTTGAAGGAAGATACCAGTCTCCATAAGTAACACCACCTTCAGTTATAGGAGTTTCACTACAAAGAACTGCTGCATAATTTTCTGTTACACCTGCTGCAGTAGACCTTGATACAATAAGATAAGTATTCATTTTACCCGACAAAGGACCAGAAGATTTAGCTCTTGTAATTGGTGCAGTTGCAACAGTTGTATTGTTATGCCATTTAATAGTTTCTACTGTAGGAACTGTAAGAGGATCATCAACATCATTTTTAGCACAAACCAGACCGTGTTGTCCTGTTTCATCAACCCAAAATACGATACCACCGTGTGCAAAATCTCCAATTGAGTATGTAGAGCTACTTCCACTTACTGCATTATCTACATATGTACGAAGTGCATTAGCTGTATCAGCGATAGAATTATAAACATTATCACAAATAACATTTATCGAATCTGAAATTACTGATGTAATATTACTTATATCTGTAACATTTTTTGCTGTTTCAGCATGAAAAGCATAAGGTACACTTAAAATTTGGCTTACTCCCTCAATAGTATAATTTGTTCCACCTGTAATATCAACTTTGGTTTGAATAAAATAAGAATCTGAACCCCAATCAATAAGATTAAATTCTGTACCACCACCAAATTGAATGCTAAATAAACCATTTAAGTTTGTTGTTGGTGCAAGAGTTTCGGTATAAACCACTGTACCTGTAGGAGAACCTTTTAAAATATTTATTTCTAAACCAATTTGAGTATTACTAATCAAATGATTATTGGCATCACGAACAATTGCTTGATAACTAATTTTTTGTGGTGTTTGTGAAAAAACGAATAACGAAATTAAAAAAACAACAAAAAGAACTGATAACTTTTTCATAATTTTTCATTTATTGATTAAACATATACAAAGATACAATAAAAATTTAAATTAAAAAATATTTTAGTTTAAAACCAAAAATCTACATTTGCTGGTATTGTGCCTTAACATCTTCGTAGATTTCATCTATTAAACAATTCATTAATTTTCCATTTTCTTTTATTTTTTTCTTTGTAATTAAATTAAATAACATATCTTTTAAAGCATCTCTGACTTTTTCTTTTGTACACTCACCATTACAAAAATCATATACATAATTTACTGCCTTTTCATATTCTTTCTTGTTTAATTTCTTTACAATTTTACAAATAATTTTTTCTATCTTTTTCATATTTTAATATTTTTTGATTATTTTAAAAGATTTTATTTCCTTACCATTTTGTAAAACTTTTATAAAATAGGTAGATGAAGCAAAATTACTCATTGCGATGTTTGTTTTACTTGACACATAACCACTTTGTATCACCGAACCATTAATATCAAATAACTGATAAGTTAAATTTGATAATTCAAAATTATCAACATTAAGTATTAGATAATCTGTGGTTGGATTTGGATAAACTGACATTGAAAGAGTAATACCTTTTAAATTTTCAATTTCTGTAATTACTAAAATTTCAAAAGGTTGCTGAATACCATCAACAATAGATCCATTAGAACCAGTACTTGTTTGATAAAAACAACCAACCGAATAAGTTAGTTCACCATTACTTCCTGTGGCAATACCACCAGTGATATTCATGTTTTCTTGGGCTTGTAATCCTATTGAAATGGATAGGATTAAGATAAAAATAAAATTTTTCATTTTTTATAAATTTTTAGTTTCAGATACAAAATTACAATAAAATATTCAGAAAAAAAAATTATGATAAGATTATATAAATTTAAAAGATAGATGTTTTTAGTTTAAAACCAAAAATCTACATTCACTGGTATTGTGACTTAATATCTTCGTAGATTTCATCTATTAAACAATTCATTAATTTTCCATTTTCTTTTATTTTTTTCTTTGTAATTAAATTAAATAATACACCTTTTAAAGCATCTCTGACTTTTTCTTTTGTACACTCACCATTACAAAAATCATATACATAATTTACTACCTTTTCATATTCTTTTTTATTTAATTTCTTTACAATTTTACAAATAAATTTTTTTATCTTTTTCATATTGTATAAATTTTACAAAGTTAATAAATATTAAAAATTCACAATTTTAACTGTAATAACTATATAAATAGATATCCACTTCACCTTTTAGTTTCAGATACAAAATTACAATAAAATATTCAGAAAAAAAAAATTATTGTGAAAATAAAAAAAAAAGAAATCGTTTTGACTTCTTATATTTATTTAATTTTCATATTTTTTTAATTGTTTGAACAAAAGTTTTCATATCTTCTTCATTCAACATAACTTTTGATAAAGTAAGAATTGTCCATAATTTAAATTGTTTTATAATATCTTTGAATTTCAATGCTTTTTTGAACTTTTTGATTATTTTGCAATATATTCAATTTTTGCAAAATTTACCCTCGTTAAAAATTTTCAATTTTTTTATTATTCACCTAATATTTCTTTAAGTTTTTTAATGGTATCGTTAGCATTTTTGTGCAATATTCCTATACCACCTTTCTTAATCCAATCATCTATATTCTTTTTAAGATCATCTATTAAAATACATTTATCATTTTTAACATATGTTTCTTTTCTAAAAGTTAATATAGGTTTTATACCTATTTCTCTTTCACACCAGATAATTTTTCCTTTTTTTGATAATTCGTCTAATGAAGGTTTGGTAAGTATTTTAGGATCATATTTTTTTTAAAAAATTCCATAATTTTTTACCATCTTTTATCCAATTCATATCTGACCAAAATTGTAATCCTAATTTTCTAATTTCTTTCCAAAATTCTTTTGGACCATAAACTTTTTCATAATCCCAACCCGTTTCAAAATCGGTTCCGTTTTTTTTTTATTAAATTCGTCTAAATATTTTCTTTTAAAATCACCATCAAAATCAGTTAATACACCATCCATATCACAATAAATTGTATATTCTGTTTTATTTTCATTTAAAAATTCATTAAATTTTACTTTCATACTTTCTTGATATTTTGCTTGTCTCCAAGGCAATGGATTTTTAGAATCCCATGCAGTCATATCAGAACCAAAACCTTTACCAAATATAACACCTTTCTTTTTTATCATTTCCTTTTCTCTCCAATCCATTAAGTGTGGTATTCTTATTTCTTCATTATCTCTTTCTTCAGAACCAGTATATTCTGACAATGGTATTAATCTTGGTTTTTTATTTCCTAATTTTTCACTATCCCAATCATTATCGCCTGGATCTTCAAAATCACCAATAACTTCTATAAGCCAGTCAGGATCACTAAAATCTAATTTAGGTGTATACTTTGGATATTTTTTATTAAATGCTACTTCCAAATCGTTCAATACATTTTTTAATTCTTTTTTACTTGGATATATCCAAAATGAAATGACTTTTGTATTTAACCATAATCTTCCTGCAAACCCAATATTATTTCTATTTATTGAACCAGATAATGTTATATATTTGTTATTTTTATTTGGTATAATATCAAAATGTTTTCCACCTAATTCAACCTTCATCTTATTATTTATATAACCAAAAGCAACACCATCTTCATCTGAATATGTTGAAAATATTTCTCTAGGTTCTTCATAATTGATAATATCTGGATTTTCAAATAATCTATATGTTAAAATTCTTTGCATTATTGTGTATATATTTTGTCATAAAAACGATTTACTATTTGCATTAATCTACCAAAATCACCATTGTTTCTTAATTTTTTAAAAACTAAATTTTCTATTGAAAATTCACCATTTTTTTCAAGACCAATTTTTCTATTATCATGAATCTTTTTTTTATATTCAGAAGCAAATAGATAATTCTTATTTGCAATTTCTGGTGTCATATTCATTTTACTTATTTCTTCCAATCTATCAATACCACTCTTGTATGTCAAATATTTAAAATTAACTTCTTCTTCATCTATTTGTGGTTTATTCCAAGTTGGTTTTAATATCCATTTATTATTTAATAATGAATATTGTCCAGTTGCAGTATGTTTTTCATTAACATCTTGTATATAAAGTTCTACATCATGACCTTTTATTCTTATGTTATGTTTCAAATTCCATAAAGACCTTTCACTATCAACAGATTTTTTAACTAATTTTATGTTTGAATTTATTTTGCTAAAATCTATTATTACATGAACATCTAAGTCAGAATATTTATTCCAATTATAGTTTGCTAATGAACCAGTTAAAATTATATCTATAATAGGTGCTTGATAGCCAAAACTATTATAAAATTCATTTGCAATAGTTAAAAGTTTTTGTCTAATTCTCTCATTAAACATACCTTTTGACCAAAATTTTGGATTAAGTTCTTTTTTATAATAAAATTGTGCGTTTTCTTGAGTTAATGGATTTTTTAAATTACATACTATCATGTCTTTACCAAAATCTTTTGCTTTAAGTTCTTGTTTTTTCCGTTTACCATAATCATTAGGATTTTCAAATAATTTGAATGATGTTTGAAAATGTTTATTTTCCTGATACTTTGCTTGTCTCCAAAATAATGGGTTCTTTGAATCCCAAGCAGTTAAATCTGAACCCCAACTACGACCCCAGCCTTTATTTTTAAGTTTTTGTTTTTCCGCCCAAGAAAGTAAATGAATTGCTCTTTCTTTTTCATGAAAATTAACAGAACCCATATAATCTTTTATCTTTATAATTTTAGAATTATTTGTATAACCTTCCATAGGACCTTCAATTTCTGATTCACCCCACCATTTATAATCATTTTCTATTTGTTCACCTTCTTCGTTTGTAACAACTTCAATAAACCAATCATCTGTTATTTTAAGTTTTTTTCCTTTTTTTTCAAAAGCATCCATTATATCATTTAAAACTTTCCATAATTCTTTGTAATCTTTTGGAAAATCCCAAAATGTTATATACTTATGTTTTTCCCATAATCTACCAGAATATTTTAATTCTTCTCTACTTTCGATTGCAGAATATAAATTATATTTTATTTCTTTTATGATATTTTTTGGTAAATCTTCAATTTTAGTGTTTTCTTTACATCTCTTTTTAATGGTTTCTATTGACCAAGTAGAATATTGACTTAAAAAATAATGTTTATCCTCTAAAGACATATCATTAAAATCATTAAAATATTTATCAAGGTCTATACTATTTTTTAATTCTACATGAGATTTTCCAGTAGAAGTTGTAACAAGCATTTTATTATTATAATATCCAAAAACATATGCATCATCTGAATACCAATCGATATATTCGCCCATTTTAGTTATTAAGTGATCTGGACTTTCAAATAATTTACCTATCATATCTTATAATTTTTTTACAAAAGACCAAAGGTCAAATTCTGTTATATTATTTACATTTTTATATTTAGATAACTGATTACCAGTGAATGATATAATTGTTTTATATGAACCTAATAATTTTTTATCTTCATATATTTGAACTGTTTTATTTGGTTCACCCAATGCACCAATAACAGCAATGTAATCATTTGAGAAAATTGTCTTTAAAATACTAATTTTTACATCCTTAGGATTATTTTTATTACTTTTTAATAATTCATTAGCCCAAGGATTTTTTAAATTAAGAATTGTTCCAGTATTTTTAATAGAAATTTTTGGAGTTCCGATAGATTTTTGTGCTTGAATTTTTATTTCCTCTTCTTTTTCAATCTTTCTAGCTTTTATAAGTGCTTCTTGATTTCTTCTAATAGTATTGAAATCAGCTCTTGTAATAGTTCTTTCAGTCATTACTCTATCGTTCATTTTATAACCTTTAGGCGGAAGACGATAAAAATGTCCAGTAAACATCATACTTTTAATGTTACTTACTTTAAACAATCTCCAAACTTTTTTAGTTTCTTTTTTCTGTGACACAGAATAACCTTCTAAATGCCAACCTCTTATAAGTTCATTTTTAGTATTTTTATTTATACCAAGAACCATAGGGTATATAACTCTTTCACGCCCACCTTTCCAAGCATCTTTATCACCAGCATATAAAATAAGAATAACCATACCATTTTGTATTGCTTGAACCATTTTGGCACGGTCATATTTAATTCTCTTATTAACTGGAAAACCAGGAACAATATCCATATTTTTTTGATTTTCGTTTAATTGATCAAAACGAACTTTTGGAATATACATTGTATCATTTTTTGTACTCTCTATTCTTTCAACAAATCCTAAATAATCTAAATCTAACATAATAACTTATACTGTTCATTTTTCTTGATAAAGTGCAAGATCATGATACTATTTTTTACTTATATATATTATTTTTGATTTCACTTTTTATATAAGATAAAGTATATATGTGATTTTTTTTATGAAATTTATAAAATTTTGGCAAGAATTTAATGAAGTATTGGATGATCCTAACAAAATTCTATTTTACTTATATATATATATATTATTTTTGATTTCACTTTTTATATAAGATAAAGTATATATGTGATTTTTTTTATGAAATTTATAAAATTTTGGCAAGAATTTAATGAAGTATTGGATGATCCTAACAAAATTCTATTTTTACTTATATATTATTTTTTTTTTGATTTCTACATTTTATATATAAGATAAAAAATAATGTGATTTTTATGAAAATTATAAAAAATTGGCAAGAATTTAATGAAGCATTGGATGATCCTAACAAAATTCTAAAAATTAGAAAAGGATATAATGGTAAAGATACAGACGTTGAAATGCTAGCAGATTTAACAAAATTAACAGTAGATCAAGTTATTAAGGTTATTAGATATGACCTTAAACACGAAGATGTGGCTGATTATTTAGAAAATAAATTCAAAGAAAAACTAAAATCAGTAAAGAAAAAGGATGAAGAATCTCCAAAGAAAAAAAGAGTCAAACCTAAAAAAGATACTGCTGATAAAGTTGCAAAGGAACCTGCTGCTAGACTAAAAAAATTTGATGAAATGGATAAAATTATATATGAAATGACAGGTTCACCAAGAAGTGCTATGCAAATGATGCCACCAAAAGAAAGAACAAAAGCAGTTTTTGATGAAGCATTATCAAAACATGGTTACATTTGGGGTAAATTAAACAAAAATTGTGATTTACTTGTTGCTGAAAGTTTAGATAAAATGTCTGCTAAAATGAAAAAAGCGCAAGATTTAGGTATTAAAATAACAACTTATGATGCACTTATTAAAAAACATAAATTATTTCAAAATAATGAAGAATTTGAATATAATAATGAACCAGGAAAATTATTATTAAAATATGATGGTCAAAGTCCTACAACATGGTTCTTTTTATCAGATGCAATCTTAAACGGTTTGTTAGAAGAAAAATTAGATTTAAGTGAAAATGAAGCTGAAGAATTTGCTCATTATTTAGTTGAATTGGGTGAAATGGAAGAAGAAGATGTGTATACTTTCTCATTAAGTGAATTAGCGGATATGATTGAACAAGATTTTGAAGAAACATTAGATAAGTTATTTGATTTCTTGATTGAAAGTGATGCAGAATGGTTTGATCATAAACCATCAATTGAGATAGTTGGTGAAGATGAAAATGGTGAAGAACACGAATTGATATATTATCCAAAAAATTAATCAACTATTATGATAAAAAGATATAATAATTTTAACGAATCTAACACAATATCAAAGGTGACTGGTTATGGTAATACTGTTATGGAACACAATGATATTTATTTAGATAATATTTACAGTAACTTAGAAGAAACTATCGACTTTTTAGATGAATTACAAACAGAATTAGACCCACTTGACATTGAATTTATTGAAGATGAAATTCAAGTAACAATAGATATTGAACAAATAGAAGACAAATCAAAAAAATTAAGAAAATTATTAAATCAGGCACTCAAAATATCAAATGATTTAAAAAAAATAAGCGAAAAATATATTCAATATTAATATAAAAATAATAGAGATTGGATATAAAATAATCACTATATTCAAATTCTTTATTAAAAAATAATAGGGGATATTTAAGATATTCTTTTGGAGTTTAAAATATGAAAGATAAAATAATGAAATTAGAAAATTTTATAAATGATGATAATAAAAAATTATAATTGAATTAACTACATCAGAATTAGATTTAATACTTTCTGAATTGGATAAAGATTTTGAAAAAGATGATTTTGATGGCTCTGAAAAAGCACATGTTGCTAAAATGAGGCGAATATTAAAGCTTAGAAATAAATTAATAGGTTATAAAATTAACAAGAAAGACTAAATTTAATTTAGTCTTTCTTGTTAATTTTCACTATATAAAAATAAAAAATCATGGCTAAACTATATTTTCGTTATTCAGCTATGAACGCTGGTAAATCACTTGATTTGTTAAAAACAGCATTCAATTACGAAGAAAGAGGTCAAAATGTTCTGATATTTACATCATCATTAGACAATCGTTACGGTACAAATAAAATAAAATCAAGAGTTGGTATAGAAAAGGAAGCAATTTCTGTTGATGAAAATACAGATATTGTTAAAATATTTGAAAGTCAAGAAAAAGAAATAAGTTGTGTATTATGCGATGAAGTTCAATTCTTTAAAAAGAAACATATTAAACAATTAACAGAAATAGTTGATAGATACAATACACCAGTAATATGTTATGGATTAAGAAGTGATTTTAGATTAGAGCCTTTTGAAGGTTCAATGTATTTAATGGCTGTTGCTGACACAATCGAAGAATTAAAAACTGTGTGTTGGTGTGGTAAAAAAGCGACAATAAATGCTAGAATAGTTGATGGTAAAATAACTACAACTGGTGAACAAGTACAAATAGGTGGTAATGAATCATATATTTCAATTTGTAGAAAACATTTCAAGCAAGGAAAGATTTCAAAATGAAAACATAAATTTTATATAAAATAGAACCTATATTCATAGGTTTAGATATTTTTAAACCATTCACAAGAATGGTTTTTTCTTATTTCATAATTTTATATATACTAAAAAATATCTTATTATAATGAAAAAATATTTGCAATTTATAATAGAAAAATTATCCGATAATCAAGAAAAATATATTAATCTAGTAATTAATTATTTGAAAAAGAATGCAGATTTTGATTTATTTGAATATAGTGAAGAATTTGAAGTTTTTAAAAAAAATTATCAAAGAAAACTTATAGGCAAATTATTTCTTATACCTAAAGATAGAGCAGTTAGATTTAATTTTGATAAAGATAGAATGGTTTCAATAGATATGTGGAATAATTTTAAATTTGATTTTGAAACTATTATAAATAAACCAGATTATACAATGGATATAGAAGATTCTATTGTATCTATTTTAGATGATATTGTTGATTTTATAAATGGTGATTTTGAGATTGTAGAAAAATTAAAAGATGAACCTGAAATAAAGATTGCTGAAGATGAAAATGTAAATCTTAATTCATTTAAAATAAATAAAAAAGTACTTGATGATGATATTAATATATTTGAATCAATTAAGTTATATACTATGCAAGTCGCATATAAAATATCCAATTCTTTAGTTATTAGTGGTTTACCTGGTTTAGGTAAGAGTTGGGATGTAGAGGAAACATTAAATAATATGAGAATAGATTATATATCTGTTTCTGGTGATATAACAACTTCTGGATTATATGAAATATTATTTTTAAATAGAAATAAATTGATTCTATTTGATGATATTGATTCTATATTTGATTCAAAAGAATCGATTAATTTATTAAAAGCCGTACTAGATACAAAACCTAAAAGAAAAGTGTCACGAATTTTAAAAACACATTTTGATTCTTTTAATATGACTGATGATGAAATACAATCAAAATATGAAGAAACTGGTAAATTGCCTAAACAATTTGAATTTACAGGTAGAATTATTTTTATAACTAATAGACCTGGTGATGAATTAGATCCTGCTTTAATATCAAGATCATTATTTGTTGATGTAAATTTAAATATTAAACAGATTATACAAAGAATAAAATCTATTATTCCTAATATACAACCAAGAATACCAATTGAAAAAAAGATTGATATCTTAAATTTTATGATTGATATGTCAAAACATTTTGAATTAAGATTTCCTCTTAATTTAAGAACATTTATTCATTGTCTAAATATTAGAATAGCAAATGAATTTAATGTTACAATTAATGGGGAAACTGTTCCACAATGGCAAAGGTTGATAAAACAATATTTAATAAAGAAATAATTTATTAAAAATTTTTAATAATAAAATAACAATATTTGAGATGAATTTCACACATTAAAGTCTAACAATCCAAAAGATCCACAATTGTTATATGAGAGAGAACAAGAAAGATACATTAAATAGATTAACATTCTATTTAGAAGATAGTTCAAATATTTTAAATTTAGGTTATGGTGATGGTGTAGATGCAAAATATTTTTCAGATAAGGGATTTAATATTAGTGCTATTGATATTTCACAAGTAGCTATTGACAATTTAAAAGACATAAATATAGATGTGAAAGTATATGATATTAAAAACAAATTAAAAGATGGTGGTTGTTTGTATATTACATCAAAAACACAATCATTTCAGGATAAAATAAAAACTGGAAAACAATTTTTACACAAGAAAGAATGGATTAAAATTTTAAATTATTATTTCCAAGATATTCGCATAACAGAACATTCTGGGAAATTATACAATAAATATTGTCAATGGTTAGAAATAGAATGTTATAAAATTAATGATGTATCAATATGAAAATGAAATATTTAAAGACATATGAAAAATTTATTCGAAAAGAAAACATAGATGTAATTTATAATAAATATTATAAAAACATTGATTATGATATATTTAAAGAAATTATTTCATCAGATCCAACATCTTGGATAGATGGAAATCTTTATTT